>JADFYO010000048.1 GCA_015233015.1 Nitrospirota bacterium
GGAGAAAAGGACTACTGACTTAGGACATACACCCGCCCCTTTGGGGCTTGGGCTATGAAAAATATATGGACTTGCTGTAACTTAAAAAAGGCAATTTTCTGTCTTGACAAATGGGTCCACCATACCTGTCTCTCAAAACTTTAATAACAGAGTGAGCTGCGGCTAAAGTATTAGCCGGCAAATCGAAACACTAAAAGGAGAAACGCCATGAATTCAAGCACGAAAGACAAAGTGAAGGGCATGTATCACGAAGCAGAGGGTAAAGTCAAGGAAATGGCCGGAAAAATCACCGGTAATTCTGATTTAGAGATTAAGGGGAAAGTCGAAAAATCAGCAGGCAAGTCTCAGGAAAAGCTTGGCGAAATCAAGAAGGTTATGGGTAGTTAATAAGAAAAAGGTGCGTCAGGCATCGATACGTTTTTGTGAAACGGACGGACTTTAAACCGAAGGTTATCTAACGCGTCTATCCGTTTCACCGATGCTTGATCAGCTCGTCAGAAAAGACATGTGGTTATTGTACACAATCCCCGCGGCCATGGCTGCAGGGAATTATGGATTCAATGGAGGAGCCTTATGCTTGAAACAATTATTATCATACTTGTAGTACTGTGGCTGTTGGGGTTGGTAAGCAGTTACACGATGGGCGGGTTCATCCATATTTTTCTCGTCATTGCAGTTGTAGTGCTGATACTGCGCTTCTTGAGACGAGCATGACCACGGCAAATGATTTGCCGGATAATCGGGTGATTATTGCACATTAATCCCCATAATTAAACTGGGGAATTATGAAAATACCACGACACAATCGGCTAATAGGAGGTATTGAGGTGAAGAGGATAATTTCTTTAATAATAATTGCACTGACGATGACAGTATTCAGCGTTTTTGCTTTTGCGCGCGGTGGCGACAATCATGGAGGCAATAATAATCAGCATAGGTCCGATGTCAGAACTGGCACAGGACAGAACCCTGGCAGAACTTTCAGCACGAATGGTCAAAGCAGACGCGGGCGCAGTAACAAAAGCGGTACTGTAAGGAAGGCGGCAGGTGCTTCCGAGTATGCCCCCGGTCATCTCAAGAAGAAAGCAGGCGCTTCCGCAAATACCCCCGGTGCTTCCAGCTATGCCCCCGGCCATGTTAAGAAGGCATCAGGTGCTGCCACAACTGCCCCAGGTGCTGCGCCAAATGCACCTAGTGCTGCCGCAAGTGCCCCCAATGTTCCCGGCGGTATCCCAAATGCGCCGAGTGCCCCAGCGTTGCCCGGCCAGGGAAGGTAGCTGAGTCGATAATCCCCATAATTAAACAGGGGAATTGTGAAAAAAACACAACATAATCATTTAACAGGAGGTATTGAGATGAAAAGGATAATTTCTTTAATAATAACTGCCGTGATACTAACAGTATTCAGCGTTTCTGCTTTTGCGTACGATGACGGCCATAGGCGTAGGCATTACCGGCATCGGCATAAAACCATTGTCAGAGTGCACATCCCAGGCGTAACCCTCAGCTTGAAAGGCCGACACAGGCACAAGCACAGGCGTAGTGCTGCTGCTCCTGCGATGAATCCGCAAGGACCCGGTATGAATCCTCAAGGCCCTGGTGCGAATCCGCAAGGTCCTGGTATGAATCCTCAAGGACCTGGTACGAATCCCCAGGTGGCCCCTAGTGGCCCTGTCCGATGAAAGATAAGCCCTCGATGTCATAGCGTGAACTAAAACCGGGGAAACGCCGTGAGATAATAAAAATCGTAGAATAATACACTGCAATTTACTTCAGGCAACGCGGCTGGGTCTGCCCGATCAGCCGCGAAAGCATGGCTGGATTTTGGCAGGGTAGGGGAGAGTTCTGTTTTCCTAAGAGCGAATTTTTTTAAACACGGCCTCCTCGGATTCATATATGTTGAACATGGTATTATAAACGCCTGCCATTTTAAATATCCTGTTGACATCCTCATTGGACGATATAAAGTACATATTCTTTTTCAGGCTGCTTATCTTTTTCAATACGACGAGAACGCTTCTCAGGCCCGCGCTGCTCAGGTGGTTAAGGTTATCCAGATTGACGATGAACAGACTCTCTCCCCCGGCAAGTTTATTATCAACTGCTTTGGTGAATTCCGGAGCGCTCGAGCTGTCCATACTGCCGCTTAGTGCCATCACTAATGCGCTGTCCTGTTTTCTGTAGTCGATATTAAGAGTAGAACCCTCGTCTCTTTTTGCATCGAATTTCATCGTTCACCTCATCATTATTATGGGTTAATTTGTCGTGTTTTAACCATGGTTAAAACATTTAGTCCGTCTCTTGAGTCGTAATCTATTTTATCCATCAGCTGGTTCATAAGAAATACTCCAAGACCTCCTATTTGCCTTTCTTCCAATGGCAAACTAATATCCGGCGTGCTAACCGTGCCGGGATTAAACGGCTCCCCGTAGTTCTTTATCGTCACTATAAAATCACCGTTGTTTGTTTCTACAGAAATTTCAATGTTGCTGCCAGCTGTACAGTTATAGTCTATTATATTTGTACATGCCTCGTCAACAGAAACCTTGACATCGAAGGAAAAACTGCTGTCAAATCCCCCTGAAGCAGCCACCTCCTCCACAAAATCTAAAATTACCGGGATGCTCTCTGTCTTGCAGTCAAAGGAGCGCTTATAAACGCCCGCCTCAGGCAAGTCCTCATTTTCCATTTAATTGCTGACCTCCAAAGGAATTTCCCTGCCGTTTAATCTTATGGATAAAATAGCGATGTCGTCAGACTGAGGTGCGCCCGCGGTGAATTCTGCCACTCCGGCCAATACCTTGCCAGCCAAATCTTTCAGCGAATTGAAGGCAATGCCAGAGAGCATATCCTCAAGCCTCGCAACTGTGAACATTCTGCCGCTTTCGTCCTTGGCCTCGTCAACGCCGTCCGTATATAGAAATATCGTGGAACCGTCGGTGAGTGTCGTCCTTGCCTCTTCATAAACCGAGTTATTCATCAGGCCAACTGCCGTTGCGCTGACCGCGTCTAGTTTTTCTATCGTACCGTCTCTCCTGAGGATATAAGGGCTGTTGTGTCCTCCGTTACAGTATGTCAGTACCCCGGAGACCGTATCGAGAATGCCAGTAAACATAGTTACAAACATCATCATTTCGTTTGCCCTCGATATTTCCTGATTTATCCGGTGCAATATCTGTCCCGGAGAGGCGCCGTCTCTTGCTATCGTACTAAACAGAGTTTTTGCAACTGCCATAAGCAGGGCCGCCGGCACGCCTTTGCCAGAGACATCGCCGATAACGAAACATATAATATTGTCCCTGACAAAGAAGTAGTCATAGAAATCGCCGCCCACATCCGTTGCCGGAGAAATAAAGGCATATACTTCGGCGTTTGAATGGCTGGAGATAGTGGAGAAATCCCCTGGGAGCATGTTCATCTGAATTTCGCGGGCAAACCCCATTATCTCCTGGTTCTTCTGATATTCTACGTATTTTTTTGTCAATAATGTCCTTTCTATGGCGATGGCGGAATAGCCCGCTAAACACTCTATCATGATCTCGTCGTCCTCGTCGAACAGGCCGCCGGTATATTTATTAATGGCTTCGAGGACGCCGATTAGTCTTCCCTCTGCGTTTACCATAGGGCAGCACAGAATTGACCTTGTTCGATACCCGGTCCTCGCATCGAATTCGCGGTTAAATCTTGGGTCTGAATATGCGTCCGGGATGTTGGCCTTTTTACGGGTGAGGGCGGTATCTCCGGCTATGCCGACGCCAACGGGGAATCTTATTTCGTTTGAATCGATTCCTATGGCGACATAGCTCCAGAGTTCATCTGTCGTTTCGTCATAGACAAATACCGTACATCTGTCGCAGTCCATTAACCCGGCAGTCTTATCAATTATACCCTTCAACAGGTTTTCAAGCTGAACTTCTCTTCCCACTGCCTTGGACATCTCGATGATCGCGTCAAGCGGATAGGATTGGCAGTGTTTGTGGCGGCCACAGAGGGGCAGATATTTCTCTTCCATTATGCCGTTGCCCGCAAGACCTTAAGTGTATTTACAAAGGCGGCCGCGGCTTTTGAGATGTCCTCGGCGTCCATTATCGCTGCGGCCACGGCCAGCGCATTGGCGCCCGCTTCGATTAGCTCAGAGATATGCCCTTCATCTATGCCGCCTATGGCCACTATTGGGATGCTGACGTGCCTTCTTATTTCTATTATTGACTGCGGACCTTTGGGTGGACCAGCGTTTTTTGTCGCCGATGAATATATCGGCCCGAAACCGATGTAATCGGCACCGTCTTTCTGTGCCTTCAAGGCCTGTTCAAGGTTATGTGTGGATATGCCTATTAATTTGTTACTCCCAAGAATTTTACGCGCCTCCGAAATCGGCAAATCATCCTGTCCGAGATGTACGCCGTCGGCATCTACCGCCGCGGCTATATCGGCGTAGTCGTTGATTATAAGGGTTATACCGTTTGCTTTGGTCAGTGTCTTCAGAAGGCGGGCAGCCTTATATATGGTAAGACGCGGGATTTCCTTATCCCTTAGTTGAACCCACTTTATGCCGGCCCCGATGAGGTCTATTATCGTGTCAAAGGGTGGGCGGTGCCGGCTTCCACAATCCATCAGCACGCATATGCCGCCTGGCACGTTGTCATTTGCCAGCTTCATTTACCCTTTCCAGATAACCTGTGTCGAACTTGCCGGCGAGAAAATCAGGGTTAGACATGACCGATTTATGAAACGGTATCGTGGTTTTAATCCCCTCTATTTGGAATTCGTTAAGGGCGCGGTGCATTCTCTCGATGGCCTCTTTTCTGTTGCATCCATAGGATATGACCTTTGCTATCAGGGAGTCGTAGTATGGAAGCACGGTAGTCCCGGCATGTATAAACGTGTCTATTCTTATGCCCGGGCCTCCAGGCAGGTAGAGAAAGGTAATCTGTCCCGGCGATGGTATAAACGTATATGGGTCTTCTGCGTTGATTCGGCATTCGATAGAGTGGCCTTTTAATCTTACATTCTTTTGCTTTATACTGAGTGGAAGGCCCGATGCTATGCGTATCTGTTCCTTAACAATATCCACCCCAGTTACTAGTTCTGTTACGGGGTGTTCGACTTGAATGCGCGTGTTTATTTCCATAAAATAAAAATTGTCGTCGTCGTCGAGTATAAACTCTATTGTCCCTACGTTTCTGTACTTCAGCGCCTCGGCTGCCTTTACGGCGAATTTGGCAAGTTTTTCCCTTGTCTTTTCAGAGATTGCCGCTGATGGGGATTCCTCGATGAGTTTTTGATGCCTCCTCTGGACTGAGCAGTCCCTCTCGCCAAGATGTATGGCAGTGCCGTCGTTATCGACAGCTATCTGGACTTCGATATGGCGCGTACGGGGTATGTATTTCTCTACGTACATCTCTGCGTTTCCGAAAGAGGCCAGAGCCTCTGCCTCGGCGGATGTCAGTGCGTTTTCAAGATGAGGTTCGTCATATACAATTCTCATGCCCTTGCCGCCACCACCGGCTGAGGCCTTTAGAATAACGGGATATCCTATCTTCGAGCATAGTTTTGCGATTAATTTCTTGTCCGAGATGGCGCCGTCGCTTCCGGGAACTACGGGGATGCCATGTTTTCTCATTATTTGTTTGGCCTTTGCCTTGTTCCCGCCCAGACGAATGTTTTCAGGCGAGGGGCCGATAAATGAGATCCTGGATTTCTTGCAAGCCTCGGCAAACTGCGGGTTTTCAGACAGAAAACCATAACCGGGGTGTATCGCCTCGGAATCCGTAATCTCCGCCGCGCTCAATATTGACGGGATATTTAAGTAGCTATCCGCCGCGCGTGCCGGCCCTATACAAATGGACTCGTCTGCCATTCTGACGTGCATGGAGTCTTTTTCTACGTCTGAATATACGGCAACAGTCCTGATGTCGAGTTCTTTACAGGCGCGCTCAACGCGTACCGCTATCTCGCCCCTGTTGGCTATTAATATTTTTTTAAATAGAGGCATATCCTTACCTCAGAGCGGATTTATCTGAAACAGAGGCTCGCCGTACTCAACCGCCGTACCGTTTTCGTGAAATATTTTAACTATTATACCGTTTACGTCGCTCTCTATTTCATTCATCAGCTTCATGGCCTCCACTATGCAGAGCGCCTGTCCTTTTCTCACAGTATCACCAAGTTCGACCAGCGGAGTGGCGTCCGGAGTGGACGAACGATAAAAAGTTCCCACTATTGGGGATTTAACTGTAATGTAGCATGTGCTCTCTTTGTCCTCAGCTTTTTCGGTATCCACGGCCAGCTCCCCAGCTTTTGGGACACTGGCTATTGACGCAGTTGCAGCGGTGGCGGTAGATTCCCTTTTCAGGCTTATTTTCAGCCCGTCCTTTTCATATTGTATCTCGGTGATGTCAGTTTCTTTTATCAGCTCTATGAGTTCTCTAATATCGTTGATTTCCATCACTTCACCCGTTCTATATATTCCATTGTCCTTGTGTCAACTTTAATAGTGTCTCCCTGGTTAATGTGAAAAGGGACTTTTATCAGGGCGCCTGTCTCAAGTCTTGCCGGTTTTGCCCCGCCTGAGGCCGTGTCGCCTTTGAAGCCGGGTTCTGTCTCCGCTATGACAAGCTCTACGAATATCGGCAGCTCAACGGCAAGCGGGGCTTCCTTATGATAAAGAATTGTTGCCACCATACCCTCTTTCAGGAGGGATTTGGAGCTGCCAAGCTGGTCTTCCGTCAAGGGGATTTGTTCATAGTTTTCCATATCCATAAAATAGTACATGGAGTCCTGAAGATATAAGTACTGCATCTGTTTGCTCTGGAGATTTGCCTTTGGGAATTTCTCCCCTGAGTTGAAAGTATCTTCTATTATCTTTCCACTCTTGAGACCTTTCATTTTGGCACGTACAAAGGCTCCGCCTCTTCCCATTTTTACGTGCTGGAATTCGACTACTTCATAAGCCTCTCCCTTATATTCAATCTTTGTCCCTCTTCTGAAATCATTCGTCGCTATCAAAAATGCCTCCTGCCGCTCTCAGCGTTTAATATACTGCTACAATATCTCTAATTCTCTCGAAAGGTTTGTTACCGTTTCTGCCGACTGCGAGGTAACAACAACCATATCCTCTATTCGTACGCCTCCGATATCCGGTATATATATCCCCGGCTCTATCGTAAAGACCATGTTTTCGCTTATTTTCTGTTTCCTGTTCATGGCCGATATATATGGCCGTTCGTGAACCTCCATTCCTATGCCATGCCCTGTTGAGTGGCCAAAATAACGCCCATAGCCGGCGTCTTCTATTACCGCACGTGCAACTCTGTCCACATCGGAAGCACTCTGCCCCTTTTTTATCGAATCCCGTGCCCTTACGTTTGCCTTTAGTACTATATCATAAATCTCTTTTTTCTTGCCCGAATCATTTCCTCCACCTATGAGAAATGTCCTCGTCATGTCGGAGTAATAGCCGCCACTCTCTCCACCCCAGTCTATGATTAGTAAGTCGCCTTTTTCCAATGCCTTGTCAGTCGCTCTGGCGTGGGGCATGGAGGAGCGCTTTCCCGATGCGGCAATTATCTCAAACGGTATTTTCTCCACTCCCTTTGCCGTCAATCTCTCCGCGAGCATCGACGATATCGCCTTCTCCGTAACACCTTTCTTAATATGGGGTTTTATATCATTTAAGGCGTCCTCCGCCCTCAGGGCTGCCCTGTTTATGTGTCTGAGTTCTACCGTATCCTTATTCATTCTGATATTCTCTATGGCATCTCTCAGTGCCTTTACCTGAAACTTCTTTTTAAATAGTTCGAATGTCCTGTAATTTATGGTATCTTCAAATGCTATTTTTTTTATCTTCTTCTTTTCGATAAAATTTATGATAAATCTTATAGGGTCTTTCTTCGTAATGATGATGTCACATGAACCAACCTCAGTCGCCGATTGTTCTTTGTATCTGAAATCAGTGAAGAAATAATTATCTTCTCCCGCTGCACCGGATACAAGTAAGTATCCATTGGAGCCGCTGAAGCCGGTCAGGTATTTGATATTTACAAGGTTAGTTATCAGAAATGCCCCGACGCGCCTCTGTTTAAGCCATTCTTTCAGCTTCCCGGCCCTGGATAGCGTTTCTTCAGGCAGCATACTACTCCTTTCGTTCTTTTAGTTTATCTTTTATATAACGCAGCTTTCTTATCATCGTGTTATCGTCTCTGTCCATGAGTTTTGCTATACGTCTGATATCATCGATGCGTTTTAATATTTCTTCGTCGCCGGGATAGCGCTCAAGCAGACGCTGGAATGCCTTTATAGCAGCAAGGTAGTGCTCGGTGATTATGAAGCTGTCTATCATATCAAGCTCCTGCATAAGCCACACGCGGCTGCTGTCAACTGTCTCGGCCTTTACCTTGCCTTCTACCCGTTTTGAAATCATATTTTTAATTGTTTTAGTCTGTAGTGAGAAAGGTTTATCTGCTTTGTCTTCGTCCGAAGGTAAAGGAGCGGCGGCCGCTATTTCTGTGCCGGCGTCCTCTCTTTCAGGCAGCATTTCTGCAAGCGGTTCGCTGTCTGGCTCATGCCTGGTGATTTCGCTATGTATGGTGTGTTGGATTTCATCGGTTAACTGTTCCTCTTTGAGTTCGATGGTGCCTTCTATGACGGTGTCTTCTCCGTAGCCGGCAATTTCCGCGGGCAGTTCGTATTCGTCCATAGGACCCTGGGTAGGAGACGTGGTCTCTTCTATCCCAAAAGCATGTTCAGTCTCAGTTGTAACCGGAGTATCGTCAGTGTCAATCCCTCCGTCTGACAGCTCCTCCCTCAGCTGGGTGTCGTCAATATCAATGTCCGGGGGCAGCTCATATTCGTCCGCTGGATTAGAATGGGCAGGAGGCGTCGCCTCTTCTATCCCAAAGGCATGTTCAGTCTCAGTTCTCATCCCGCTCATTATATCATTTATTGTATCAATAGGGGTAGCTTCAACGGCTAATGGTTTTGCCGTAAGAATTTCATCCCCGATGACAATGTCAGGAGGCAGTTCATATGCATTCATACGATTATATATGAAAGGAGGAGCACCGCTGTTGGCCCTGGAATAAGGTTCAGCCGCAATTTCCTCAGTAGTATCGATAGGGGTAGCTTCAACGGCTAATGGTTTTGCCGTAAGAATTTCATCCCCGATGACAATGTCAGGAGGCAGTTCATATGCATTCATACGATTATATATGAAAGGAGGAGCACCGCTGTCGGCCCTGAAATAAGGTTCAGCCGCAATTTCCTCAGTAGTATTAATAGGGGTGGGTTCATGGGTTAACGGCTCCACCGTGAGTTCAACCGTTTCTTTGCTGTTGTCTATATCGATGACGTCAAAAATGTCCGGGGGCATATAATATTTTTCTACAGAATTAAAGTTGACGTGAGGAGCGGCCTTAACCATTGTGGTTTCAGGGGTTAACGGTGCCACCGTGAGTTCAACCGTTTCTTTGCTGTTGTCTATACCGATGATGTCAAAAATGTCCGGGGGGATATAATATTTTTCTACAGGATCAAAGTTGACGTGAGGAGCGGCCTTAGCAATTCCGAAATCAGGTTCAGTCTCAGCTGCCGCATAATTTCCAGTATCGATGTGTGAGATTTCTTCAGTGGTGATTTCATCAATCAACGGTTCCGCGATGAGTTCAGTGGTTACACTTCCGCTGTCAATGTCCGGGGGCATAGAATATTCTTCAATTGGATTAAAGTGTGGAGCGGCCTCAACAATTTCGAAGTCAGGTTCAGTCGCCGCAGCTGCATCATTTCCAGTATCGATGTGTGAGATTTCCTCAGTGGTGATTTCATCGATCATTGGTTCTGCGGTCAGTTCAGTGGTTACACTGCCGCTGTCAATGTCCGGGGGGATATGATACTCTTCAACCGGATTAAAGTGTGGAGAGGCCTCGACAATTCCTAAGTAAGGTTCAGCCTCAGCTGCTGCATCGTTTCCAGTATCGATGTGTGAGATTTCATCGGTGGTGATTTCATCGATTATTGGTTCTGCGGTGAGTTCAGTGGTTACACTGCCGCTGTCAATGTCCGGGGGGATATGATACTCTTCAACCGGATTAAAGTGTGGAGCAGCCTCGACAATTCCCAAGTCAGGTTCAGTCGCCGCAGCTGCATCATTTCCAGTATCGATGTGTGAGATTTCCTCAGTGGTGATTTCATCGATCATTGGTTCTGCGGTGAGTTCAGTGGTTACACTGCCGCTGTCAATGTCCGGGGGGATATGATACTCTTCAACCGGATTAAAGTGTGGAGAGGCCTCGACAATTTCGAAATCAGGTATAGTCACCGCTGCTGCATCACTGATGGTATCGAAGTGTGAGATTTCATCGGTGGTGATTTCATCGATTATCGGTACTGCGGTGAGTTCAGTGGTTACACTGCCGCTTTCAATGTCCGGGGGGATATGATACTCTTCAACTGGATTAAAGTGTGGAGCGGCCTCGACAATTCCGAAATCAGGTTCAGTCGCCGCTGCTGCACCGTTTCCAGTTTCGATGTGTGAGATTGCATCGATTATTTGTATTGCGTTGAGGTCAGTGGTCGAACCACCGTTATCACTGTCAATGTCCGGGGGCATAGAATACTCTTCAGCAGGATTAAAGTGAGGAGCGGCCTCGACAATTCCGAAATCAGGTTCAGTCGCCGCTGCCGCATCGTTTCCAGTATCGATATTCGAGATTTCATCGGTGGTGATTTCATCGATGATCAATGGTACTGAGTTGAGGTCAGTGGTCGAACCACCGTTGTCACTGTCAATGTCCGGGGGCATATAGTACTCTTCAACAGGATTAAAGTGAGGAGCGGCCTCAACAATTTCGAAGTCAGGTTCAGTCGCCGCAGCTGCATCGTTTCCAGTATCAATATGTGAGATTTCATCCGGGGTGATTTCATCGATCAATGGTTGCGCGTCGAGGTCAGTGACCACTCCACCGTTATCACCGTCAATGGCCGGGGGTATCTTATATTCTTCAACAGGATTGGGAGGAGCGGCCGCAACAAATCCGAAATCAGGGGCAGCCATAGTTGCCGCTAATGTAGAGACTATTATGCTGCTCGATGGTTCTGAGTTGAGTTCAGTGGCCGCTCCACCGTTGTCACCGTCAATGTCCGGGGGTGTCTTATGCTCTTCAACAGGATTGGGAGGAGCGGCCGCAACAAATCCGAAATCAGGGACAGCCATAGTTGCCGCTAACGCATCGATAGAGACTATTACGCTGGCAATTGGTTTCGGGGTGAGTTCCGCGGTTACATGACCGTTGTCTATGCCGTCAACGATGTCCATCTCGGACGGGGTGGAATACTCGTCCACGGGATTAAATGGAGGAGGTGGCGCGGTTTCGTTAATTTCGAAATCAGGTTCAGTCTCTGTTATCTCTATAGTAACAATTGGGATGATTTCATCTGTTAATGGCGCAGCATTAAGAACAACCGTTCCTTCGCCGTCGTCTAAGCCTAAGACCTTGGCGATGTCAAAGGGCAGTTCGTAGTCAGCCATAGGATTAAATTGAGCGGGAGCCTCATCCTCTTCAGTCCTGAAATCAGGTTCATCCACCGCTGCCGCTATTTTATCTTCAGGTGTGGTCTCATCGGTTGACGGCTCCACCGTGAGTTCAGGTGTTTCTTCGATGTCTTCTGTATCTATGATTGCGGGGATGTCAAGTTCGTACTCCTGTCCTTGAGGAGCGGCCTCTTCAATTCCGAAATCATTAACGGCAGCCGCTTCAGCCATAGCATCGATAGTTATGATTTCATCGGTTGACTGCTCTTCTGTGAGTTCAAGCGTTTCTTCGATGTCTTCTATGTCGTCAATGTCAATGTCAGGGGGCAGTTCATATTCATGCACGGGATCAAATATTGAAGGAGGAGCGGCCTCTTCAATTTCAGAAACGGGTTCATCGAACTGTGCCGCTGGTGTATCTATAGTTATGGTGTCATCGGTTGATGGTGCCACCGTGAGTTCAATCGTTTCTTCACCGTCGCCAGTGTCAACGAGGTCAGTGTCAGGAGGCAGTTCGTACTCGCCGGAGAAATCAATTTGAGTGGAAGACGCATCATCGTCAGTCAATAAGTAAGGTTCAGCCGCCGCTGCCGTATCGATAGTTATGGTGTCATCGGTTGATGGCTCCAGCGTGAGTTCAATCGTTTCTTCACCGTCGCCAGTGTCAACGAGGTCAGTGTCCAGAGGCAGTTCGAACTCGTCGGAGAAATCAAGTTGAGCGGAGGTCGCATCATCGTCAGTCAATAAGTAAGGTTCAGCCGCCGCTGCCGTATCGATAGTTATGGTGTCATCCTGAATAATTTCATCGGTTTCGCCTAATGATTCATCTGAAGTGTCTGCGGCGGCGATGGGGGTATCAAAACAGACCTGTTCCTCTTTTGCCGTCTCTTGGGATGTCTTTCCTTCCGGCTGCATTTCATTTAAGATTTTTTGAATGCCGGCCTCAGCGTCCTCATCGGACGGTTTTATTGACAGGATTGTTTTATAGGCCAACAGGGCATTATTAGTTTCTCCTATGACCGCATACAATTCGGCAAGTTTTCTGTGCGACAGTACGTTGTTGGGAATCGCGTTAGCAACTTCGCCAAACTCCTCGATGGCGTGAATGAAGCAGCCCTTTTCAATGTAGAGATTGCCAAGAGCCACGCGTGCGCTCATGTATTTCGGAAATTTTTCTATACATTTCTCCAGCACATGTATGGCGTCGGCAGTCATGCCGCGGCTTTTGTACTCATCTGAAAGCGGGATAAAGAGTTTTGGGTTCGTACCGCTGAAGATCTTTTCTTTGAGCCTGTCCAGTTTATTGGAATGCATCAGCGCGGGCCTTTAGAATGTATTATATCCTGTAGGATTTTGTCGAAAATTATGTTGCTGCCGTCTTTTTTTGACATCTTAGGTATGGATAGTTCCTCTGTTGGGGTGATAATAGTCATAATATTGGTGTCGGCGTCAAAGCCTGCCCCGTCAGCGGTAACATCGTTAAAGACTATCATATCGATGCCTTTTCTCTGGAGTTTTAAACGCGCCCTGTCTTTCCTGTCCCCTGCTTCGGCGGCAAAACCAGTTATATAGGGCGTCTTAAAGGCGCTTCTTCTGGAGGACAATTCGCCCAGAATATCAGTTGTTTTGATGAGATCGAGAGTAAGTATCTCTGAACGCGAGATCTTATCTGTCGAAAACTTCTGCGGTTTAAAGTCACATACCGCCGCCGCCATTACCACTATATCCGCTTCCGCGGACTTTTCTATGACTGCCCTTTGCATATCGCCGGAGGTCTCAACCCTGATAATCCCGGCATAATCAATAGTATCATCCGGGGGGAGATGAGATGACGGGCCGCTTATAAGCGTGACGAGAGCGCCCCTTAAGAAGGCCGCGCGCGCAAGGGCAATGCCCATCTTTCCCGATGATCTGTTTGTTATAAACCTTACAGGGTCTATGTATTCCCTCGTCGGACCTGATGCAACAACCACCTTAAGGCCTTTCATATCGTTTGAGCCAAGAACACGCTGCACCGTATGCGCAATCCTCTCTGGGGAAGCCATGCGCCCCACACCCTCTTCTCCGCATGCAAGCTGCCCGCTTTCAGGTGGTATCTCTATAATGCCCTTGTCTTTCAGATACAGGAGCCGGTCTTTGAATATGGGATTGCCGTACATCCTCCAGTTCATAGCGGGGGCTATTATTGAAGGTCCATTAAAGGCCATAAACATAGTAGTCAACAGATTGTCTGCCAGGCCCATAGAAAACTTAGATATGGTGTTGAGCGTAGCAGGGGCAGTTACAAAGGCAAGCGCGCCCTTTGCTATTTCTATGTGAGACAGAGGATGCTGAAAATTATCCCACAATACGGGATTCCCTGAGACAAGCTCAAGCGCTAAGGGTGTGACGAACTGCCTTGCGGCCTCAGTCATAACTACCTTTACCCCTATGCCTAAGTCTTTAATTGCGCGCGCTATGAGTGGACTCTTGTAGGCCGCAACGCTGCCCGTTACACCAAGTATAATATATCTGGCCGCATCCCCGGCAGCGTCCGTGCTTCCACGTGCCCTATCTTCCATAGGAATAACTACTCCATATCTGGTGTGATGTCCCCGTCGGTAAACAATGTCTCTATGGTGTGCTTGATACCAGGCTCTTCTCTCTCGTCGAGATAGAACTTGAGGTCTTTTTCGAGTTCGGAGAGGTCTTCCTGCTCGCTTGCCCTGCGTTTTTCTTCTAAAAACCTCTTGTAATCCAGCTTTTTCGCCTCTTCGTTTGCCTGCTTGGCCTCAACTCCGGTGATGAACTCAAGTTTGTAGTTTATGGCCTCTTCAAGCGCTATTGTGGTTAATTTACGCGCCTTTGAGACAACCATTGGTTTCCCCTTGTAGGACAACTCCTTTACTCTCTGAGATATGATATGTACAAGCCTGAAACGTCCGTCAACCTGATTGTAGTCAAGCTCTATGGGCAGTGCTATTGAGTCCATTTAGTTTCCTCCTGTAATTGTTGTAATCTCTGTTTTTATCTATATAATATAATAGCGCATTTTTACGGTATGCCGAATCTGGTCTCAAACCAGTTGGCGTTCAGGCAGTCCGCCCTTAATCTGCTTGATAGTATTATCGATTTAAGTTCGTCAACCGCCTGCTGTAAATCGTCGTTAACCAAAATATAATCATAGTACACGCATTCCCTGATCTCATCCCTTGCCTTTGCAAGGCGGCGGCTTATTGTTATTTCATCGTCGAGATTTCGCACGGCAAGACGTTTACTCAGTGTTTCAAGCAACGGGGGAAGTATAAATATATACGTAGCTTCAATATGTTTTGCCCTTATCTGCTTTGCCCCGTGTGTATCTATGTCAAGAAGTACATCGCTGCCACTATCCTTTATCTCTTGTATTCTCTTCATGGACGTACCGTAGTAATTACCGAAGACCTCCGCCCACTCTATGAATTCGCCGGCATGTAACCTCTCCTGAAATGCCTCTATGCTGACAAATGTATAATCAATGTCGTTGCGCTCTCCGGCGCGCGGGCGGCGCGTCGTGAACGAAATGGACTCTTTGAGGTTGGGGATACTTTTAAGTATCTCACCGCAAAGCGTTGTCTTTCCCGTTCCCGATGGGGCCGACAGGATATACAGGCGTCCTTTATTTAAATATACAGAGTCGCTTATTTTACTATTGTCGTTCATTGAATATTCTGCACCTGTTCGCGAAGTTTTTCTATCTCTGCCTTCAAGTCCACAGCGAGGGCGTTTACCGAATACATATCGGTCTTTGACGAAATCGTGTTTGCCTCCCTGTTAAGCTCTTGTAATATAAAATCCAGCTTTCTTCCTATTTTATCATTATCTGCAAGATTTTGTCTGAATTGTTTCAGATGGCTTCCCAAGCGCTGGATTTCTTCAGAAATATCGTATTTTTCGGCCAACAGCGCGGCCTCCTGAAAGACCCTGTCATCGTCGGGCGGCAGGGAATCTATGAGTTCATTTAATTTGTTTTTAATTCTGTCAAAATTTCTGTTCGCAGCACCCAGCGATGCCTCCCTGATTTGCCCTAACGCCGCGTCTATTACATTCAGGTGATTTGTTATTTCCTCAATAAGGATTTGACCTTCTTTTTGTCTCATCGCCCTTAGTTTCTCTATGGCCTCATGAAAGGCGTCTTCAATAGCGTCTTCAGGCATCTCATTTACCTCTGTAACCACAGCCTCTTTGAATGACAATATAGCGGCAAGGTCTATCTCTCCACCCATATGAAGCTCATCCCTGACTTCGGAAAGCGCCTGAACGAGACCTCTTACAAACCCCTTGTTAACCGACACCTTGTACGTGTTATCGGGGGCAATGGTTACATAGATGTCTATGTGGCCGCGGTGGAATGTGTTTTTTATCAGGTTTCTTATAGCTATTTCGTGTTTCAGAAAGAACGGCGGCGCCTTTATGTTCAGGTCAAGAAATCTGTGATTAAACGAACGCATCTCCACTTTGAGGCCGTTCCTTTCGCTTGAGCCGTAGCCTGTCATGGACTCAATCATGACCGCTCTGCCTTGAGCCGTTTCTCATGCAGCGTAACGAATGCCCCGATGTCCTCTATCGATATTTCGCCCTGAGTGCCGGTTGACAGATGTTTCCACACAGCCGTGTTCTTTTGTATCTCATCCGCGCCAATCATTATCACATATTCCGCGTTTAATTTGTCTGCCCTTTTCATATGGCCCTTTAGAGACATTTGCCATTGGGTGCATATAGACGATATGTTCTTATCCATTAGATTTATAGCCAGGGAAATGGCAATATTTAATGCTTCCTCTCCTAATGGGGCGAAGTAGAAAAAAGGCGTGTTTGGAGAGGGAGCAAACTGTTTCATTAAGCCGGCAAGTCTTTCCATGCCAATTGCAAAGCCGATTGCCGGTGTTGGCGGGCCGCCGAATTCCTCTACGAGGTTATCGTATCTGCCCCCTGCCGCTACCGCATTTTGCGCTCCGAGGTGTTCACTCGTAATCTCGAATGTTGTTTTCGTATAGTAATCAAGTCCCCGTACTATCGATGGGTTGTCGCGAAATGAGATACCCCTGCTGGTGAGCAGCTCTCTGAGCCTTTCGTGATGTGACTTACAATTCTCACAAAGGAAGTCTGTGATAAGCGGCGCATCTTTTCTGAGCTGCCCGCAGCTTTCCACTTTACAGTCAAGGATTCGCAGAGGGTTCTTCTTCAATCTTGCCCTGCAATCGCCGCAGAGGAACTCTTCTTTTTGTGAAAAGAATCTGGTCAGGGCGGAGTTATAATCAGGCCGACAGGCCTTACAGCCGATGGAATTTATTTCAAGCCTCAGCTCCGGCACTTTCAGCTTATTAAAAAACTCGTTAAGAATGCCCAATATTTCTGCATCGGCTTCAGCAGATGCAGAGGCGAAACACTCCGCACCGATCTGATAGAACTGCCGCATACGACCTTTTTGCGGGCGTTCATAGCGAAACATCGGCCCGACATAATAAAATTTCTGCGGGGCAGGGCGCCTGTTCAAGGCGTTTTCCACATAACATCTTACAACTGACGCGGTGCCTTCGGGGCGCAGAGTTACGCTCCTGTCGCCCTTGTCGGTAAACGTGTACATCTCCTTCCCTACTATATCTGTGGACTGCCCGATTGAACGGGTAAAAACTTCCGTGGACTCCATGACAGGGATTTTTATCTCGTCATAGCCGAAGATATAAAATAAGTCCTTCGCAGTTCTTTCTATTTTATTCCATACAAATACATCGGGAGGGAAGATGTCATGAATCCCTTTCAGAGTGTTATACTTGCTCAATGCCGTCGTCTGCCCCTGTTCGTCTGTCATCCCATCCGTCGGTTTCGCCTTCTCTTTCTTTGTCGAACTCAATCTCCCTCATGAGTTTTTCAACGAGACGCTTTATCTCTTCCTTGAAATGTCTCCTTATGCCTCTGAGGTCAACGATGTCCTCATGGATTTTGACAACACGCTCCTGCGCCCTTTTTATTATCTCATCGGCCCTCAGCTCAGACTCCCGCGTGATTAGCTCGGCCTCTTTTCTGGCGTTTGTCTTATATGCCTCGATCATCTGCTGGGCGGTTATAAGGGTTTCTCTCAGGGTGCTCTCCATGTTTTTGTGCTCTTTCAGCTGGCCTTCTATGATGTGAATCTGTTCTTTCAGAGATGTGTTTTCCCTAAGCAGCTCCTCCATCTCTTCCCTGAGGACTTCCAGGAAGGCATAGACCTCCTCGACATCGAACCCCCGGAACTTAACGGGAAACTGTTTTTGCTGTATATCCAGCGGCGTAATTCTCATGCTGCCTCCTTCTCTGCTGAATGCTGATTGTTTAATTCTTTAAACGGTATAATTATATCATAAAGCGGCAATTAAAATAAGTTTATTGCCGCGGCAACACAGACAAAAATTGAATAGCACCTGATTTATCTGAATTTCAACGTAAAATGTGGCTTGCCTGCATCAGGCTTTTCACCAGAAAAGACCTGATAAACACAATCGCCAAAACGACAATCATTGGCGAGATGTCTATGCCGCCAAGTGTGCCGACTTTTTTCCTGACAGGCCGCAATACCGGCTCGGTTGACAGATACAGGAATTTCACGATAGGGTTATACGGGTCAGGGTTTACCCAGCTTATCAGGGCGGCAACGATGACAAGCCACATGTAAGCCCCCAATATAAGGTCAGCTATCTCTGTTACTGCGCCTATGAGATTTCCAACGACAAACATATCTGCCCTCCTGCCCTCCTGCGGATATTATAACTTTTTACTGCCCAATTATTCTAATATTATTCTGATATTTTAATATTCAGCTCGGCGCTTCGCGAGGCTGCCGCCCTCAGCACATCGGCAACTAACCCTGCCGCGTCTCTTTCCTGCATAACCTGTAGTCCGGCTACGGTGGTGCCGCCCGGTGAGGAGACCATCTTAATTAAGGCAGCTGGTGAGCGTGAGGCAAGCAGCTCTGACGTGCCGTTAAGTGTCTGAATGGTAAGGAGTGTGACCGTCTCCTCGTCGAGACCTAGTGCCATGCCGCCTTTAATCATCGCCTCTGCAAAGAACGATATAAAGGCCGGACCGCTTCCGGAGACGGCAGTAACCGCGTCCATGTGTCTTTCAGGCAGGAAGTGAATCTTCCCGATGGAGGCGAATATACCGGCAATTTTATCCATCTGCTCAGGGGAGATTCCATCGGCAGCAGATATTACGGACATCCCCTTGAGCACTAACGCCGGGGTATTTGGCATCACCCTGACGACATTGTCTGTCCTGAATGCGTGTTTGAGATATGAAATCGACACGCCGGCGGCTATCGATACGAGGGTTTTCTTTGATAAGTCCATACCGCTGAGTTCTTCGGCGATGGTGCTTATAATCTGCGGCTTTACGGCGATAATAATAATGTCGGCCGCCGCGGCCAGTGCCTTATTATCGTTGGTAGTGTTTACGGCATATGTCTTTTCAATATGCAGCCGTCTTTGTTCAGACGGCTCAGAGATCATAATATCGCCTGCGCGCCCAATGCCTTTAATCAATGCCTCGGCCATATTGCCGCCGCCAATAAAACCTATCATGTGTCCTCCTGTGCAGCAGAGCAGTTACGCGCCGCCTGTTGAGATTGTAAACGCATTGTGCCGCTCTTGTCAATATGAACTTCGCTTTGCCTTTACGGAGTTCACATTAGACAAGAGAACACTCTTCGTCTGTTTTTGCATAGACTTTGCTAAAAGCCCGCTGGTATTGCTATGATAGTATGTTCAGACAAATCAACGCATAAAGCGTCGCGGTATCTTAATATTGAGCGATGAGGGATTGGTAGATGGAAGACAAACTTAATAATGACTCTGATTTAATGATTGAACAACGGCCATATTACGAAAGACTTGGGTTTAAATTATATCATGCAAATTGTCTGGAAATTATGAATTCAATGCCTGAGAATTCGGTGGATATGATTTTTGCAGATCCGCCTTATTTTTTATCCAGCGGTAGTTTTACATGTCAAAACGGGAAAATGGTAAGCGTTAAAAAGGGAGACTGGGATTTATCGAACGGGGCAAAGAATAATTTTGAATTTCATGTTCAGTGGATAAAAACATGCAGGCGAGTATTAAAACCAAACGGGGTAATCTGGATCAGCGGGACGTATCACTCAATCTACCAATGCGGTTTTGCTCTGGAGATAAACAATTTTCATTTTTTGAATGACATTGCATGGTTTAAACCAAACGCTTCCCCAAATTTAAGCTGCCGTTTTTTTACTGCCAGCCATGAAACGCTGCTTTGGGCAAGAAAGGATAAAAAAGGAAAGCATACGTTCAATTATGAATTGACTAAAAATGGAAACTGGCCGGAAGATCAGTTGAAAAAACCAGGATTGCAGATGAGAACTGTCTGGTCAATCAACACACCAAAGCCTACTGAGAAAACGTATGGAAAACACCCAACACAAAAACCATTTGATTTGCTTAAAAGAATTGTTTTGACAAGCACAAACAAAGGCGATTTAATTGTAGATCCATTCACTGGAAGTTCGACGACTGGAATTGCCGCATATCTTTACGGCAGGAAATTTATCGGCATTGACACTGAAAAACAATATTTAGATTTATCCATAAAGCGATATGAAGATTTTGAAGATAGGGATATTCTAAAATTAATAAATAAACGATAGAATAGCTATGAAATACTTATCTTTTTATAATAACGTCCTGAGATGCAAAGACAACGACGATGTTTTTAATTTTCTCATTACGAATTTAAAGCCCAGCAATATGCTTTGGTCATATTTTGTAAATTGGGACAAAGTATTACGCAATACTAAACGAGTTGAACTTGCTCTAAATAACCTTAACTACCTCATAGGTAAAGATGATTTTGATAAGGAATTCAAGTATTTGCTTAAAGAAAATCCAAAGCTTGTGAAGGAACTCCCAGCTTTAGTAGTTAGAGACGGATCGAACAAGAAGAAATTTAATATTTTGGTTGACTATCAAAACAAGAAACTCGTTTATGAAGATTTTGATTTTACTAAAGATAGAATTACAGATGTAGATATTGAAAAATACTTAACTTTTATAAAAGAAACTGGATTAAAAGATATGATCGTTAATAAGAAAATAAAAAATCTTGTTGATTATATGATAGGTGTTGAAGCTGGATTAGATAGCAATGGCAGAAAAAACAGGGGTGGCCATGCTATGGAAGATATTGTTGAAGCATTTATTGCAGATTTATGTAGCAAGAATAATTTCAAATACCTGAAAGAATCAAATGCTGCAAAGATTAAACAAGAATTTGGCTACGATGTACCGGTAGATAAATCTTCACGAAGATACGATTATGTTATAGATAACGGGAAAGAACTATTTATTATTGAAACAAACTTTTACGGTGGCGGCGGTTCAAAACTAAAATCTACGGCTGGAGAATATAGAAATTTATTTGATGTTCTATGTGGTAAATTCAAATTTATATGGATCACTGATGGATTGGGATGGCGAAATACTACAAGACCTCTTCGTGAAACGTTTGATTACAATGACTATCTTTTTAATTTAATGATGCTTGAAAATGGTATTTTGGAATATGTATTTAAATAATCTATAATGATTGCATTCAAATATCAATGGCTAAATCAGGCTTATCACAGTTCAGTTACTGATGTACTCCTTCATAAGTATGACGGCTTAAAGCTAAAGATCGATCCCTGATGAATTATCGCAATAGGTAAAAAGATTGAAATAAATACTTGACAGTACGATATATGTATGTTTATACTATATAATGTAAGATAAGGAATGAAATAGACGAAACTATTCAAATGATATAAAGGTGTTAGAAGAGGATGTATCGCAAATCTATATTTAAGGCACACAGGAGATAAAATATGAACAGTATAACTGAAGCATGCGAATGTTGCGAATGCCATAAGCCATTAGAAGAGGAAAGTACAGATACATTTCACACAGAGGATAGCAAAGTGTACTGTACTTTTTGCGCGAATGTGTTATTTATATTTTGCGATGTTTGCGGAGATGATTACTGGCACGAAAAAATGCAGTGGAGCGAGGCTAAACAAAAATATTACTGTGAGTTATGCCTGGAAAAATATCCTGAATTGTGGGCAAATGTGGATGTAGAATGACACAATGGGAACAGAACAGGTGATGATTTGATTGTTATAGAAATGCCCTTACATATGTGTCTGAATTTTAGTGTAAGGCTATAGCGAGGTTCGATTGTGCCCTTGAATAGTTCGGATTAATCGACAGCGCCTTTTGAAATAACGCAGCCGCTTTCTCGCGTCTGCCTAAGCTCAGCATGGCCTCGCCAAGGCCGTTATATGCCTCCGGTATGTCTGGTTTTATCGTTATGGCCTTCCTGAAACTCTCCGCGGCCTTTTCATACTCGTAAATCCTCATATAAACCACTCCCTTGTTGATAAAAACATCAGCGCGGGTTGGCTCTATCGCTATCGATTTGTCGAATGCGTCGATGGACTCTTTGTATTTCCCCTCCCCCGCGAGGGCAGTGCCAAGGTTGTAATATAAAAGTGCACTGGTTTTAATTGTCTCTGCCGCATGGTTTAATAAAACTGTGGAGTTCTTCCAGTAGCCAACCTGCCAGACCGAAAGTGCGGCAGACGCAAAGATAATTGCCAGTGCCATAGCCACAGAGAATATTTTCACTGTCAGACGCTCGTTTAACTTTGAAGGTATGGCGTAAGCCGCCATTATAAAAAGCCCGATAAAAGGGATGTACGTATATCTGTCGGCCATCCCCTGCGCCCCCACCTGCACGATGCCTATCACCGGTACCATCGTGCCCAAAAACCAAAACCAGCCGGTAAATAAATATGGCGACCGTTTAACGGCAAGAGCCGCACAGATCGATATGGCCGACAACAGAACAACAGCCCCTATCCACTGCCACGCCTCAACCGCCTCAATGCGGGGATAAAATACCGATAGCTCCGTTGGAATAAGTGCGTTTTCCATATACTTCACATATGAAACCACCACGTTACCCATGCGAAGAGGAAAGGGCAGTTCGGTCAGCGAAACTACGGCCTTATAGTTTTTCTGAGCATAATAGGTTATAACGCTAAACGCGCCGGCAATGGCGAACAGGGGAATCTTCTCTATGATTAGTTTGGCCAATACTGTTTCTTTGAGCCGCCCTAAAGGCCAGTTGTCTATCAGCAGGAGAACAAAGGGGAGTGTCACAAGCATCGGTTTTGACATCAGGCCAAGCACGAAAAAAATAATCACAGATATGTATGTCTTCAGTGACAGCCGCTGCGTGTATCTTACATAGACAAGCATTGTGAGAAACCAAAATAACGCGCTTAACAGGTCTTTACGTTCAGACACCCATGCAACCGATTCGACATGGGCGGGATGAAGGGAAAACAATGCGGCAATAAACGCAGCTCGCCACATTGCCCCTGTCATTTCCTTAAAAAGAAGAAATAACAGTACCGTATTGATTAAGTGAATGATAAGGTTTGTCATGTGATGCCCGCCGGGGCGCGCCCCGTAGATTGCCGCGTCAACCATATGCGAAAGCCACATCAGGGGGACCCAGTTGCCCTCGATAGTTGTCGTGAATGCCCACTTAATGCCCTCTGCCGTGAGGCCGGCCAGCACATGGGGATTGTTGGATATATGTATGGCGTCGTCAAACGAAACAAAGTCGAAATCTTTAACAGGCAGAAAAACTATCATGGCAGCCGCGGCAAGGACAAATACTATGGCGTCGGTGATGTCTAATTTTTTAATCATCTTCAGAGTTCTTGACATTTTTAAGCAAATCTTTTATACTAATAGCATAAGCCTGCTGTGGAGGACGGGACGCGCTGCCTGAAAAGGTATCTCCGGTCTGGGTTCCAGTAGGCTTTTCTATTTCTGTAAGGCTATGGTCGTAATATTTCTTTCCGTCGGCGCTCTCTTTTATTGTTAGTTTTGCTCTATATAATTTGCCATCAACTTCTATCGGGGCATAAAATATGTGGATATTCTTAATATGTGGGTCATTGTCCCTATCTGGACGAGTTTCAACTTTGACAGCGTTTTCTATCAACTCAGGGATTGCTCTCACTGTTTCAATATGGTCAAGAGGGGCTGGGCGTTCTTTGCTTAATGCCTTGTCAATTCCCTTCTTTGTTATGTCAATCTTCCAACCAGTATCTTTGTTGATAGGAGATTTCCCTTGCAAATTCTCTTTAGCCCATTTTTTAGCATCTATTCTTGCAGACCATAGTTGCTGACCAAACATATTGTCACTGAGTTTAGTTATTTTCATGTCCGGCTTTGAACTTAAATCCTCTCTAATGCCCTTGGGTTGGTCTGATATACAATCCTTAGACTCTTTAGCTTTAATTACATCAGGCATAAAGGGTAGGGCAGGATGGTTTTCTATTCATCTGCTATTTGATGAAAGGGGGGCGGCTTCGCCGTCCCCCTTAGTCATGTCCAGTTTATTGATGTTTTGCTGGTTTCTTAGCAGGTTTGCCGTCTGCCCTTTTATGGAGCCAATTGGTAATTGCCGGGGCAAGTTCTTTCTGCGATTTGCCGCCGACAAATACTCCTATATGTCCACCCTTAAACTCATAGAGTTCCTTATCGGTA
Source organism: Nitrospirota bacterium (assembly GCA_015233015.1). GTDB lineage: Bacteria > Nitrospirota > Thermodesulfovibrionia > Thermodesulfovibrionales > Magnetobacteriaceae > Magnetominusculus. The sequence goes on from JADFYO010000048.1 coordinate 24,163, forward strand.
CTTCCTACGAGGTCGTTTAACGGCTTTGTCGCGTCAGGCGGTACGATGTGGTCGCCTGAGGCAAAGATGTTCAGAAGGGGCATGGTAAGGTTTTTGAGATTTACCAATTTATCGCCAATCATGAGCGTACCCTTTACGAGTTTATTGCCCTGGTACATGTCCTTAATAAACTGCCTTATGGTCTCACCGGCCTGGTCAGGGCTGTCGAATATCCACTTCTCCATTCTGAGGAAGTTCAGGAGTTTTTCCTTATCTTCTACCACGTCAAGCATTCCGATGTATTTGCCGACATTCAGGGTTATAGGCATTAGCATGAGGAACCCTGAGTTGAGGAAATCCCCCGGCACTATACCGTATGCGTCAACTAAGGCGTCGGCATTCATGTTTCTCGACCAGTTAAACAGCAGTCCCTTCTTAATAGAGAAGTCTATCGGGGTGACCAGCGTAATCAGGTTCTTTATCTTCTCCGGATAGATGGACGAGAAAATGGTGCTGAAAGTCCCGCCCTGGCAGATGCCCATCAGGTTTATTTTATCCATGTTGGCTGACTCTCTTATATAGTCAACGGCGTCATTCAGATATACGTTGATGTAATCGTCCATACTTAGGTATCTGTCCGCGCGGGTAGGATAACCCCAGTCGATTATGTAGAGGTCAATGCCGTGGTCAAGCAGATTCTTGACAATGCTCCTGTCGGGCTGCAAGTCAAGCATGTACTCTTTATTGACCAACGCATAGACGATAAGCACCGGCACGCTGCACGTTACCTTGTCATTTTTATAGTGGTAGAGCTTCATCTTGTCCTGTTGAAAGACAAGTTCCTTCTGAGAAGTGCCGACATCGATATCTTCAATCTGCAGGATAGTCTCAGAGCCTCTGAAGACCTTCGTGCTGATATCGCCTATCTCTTTTACCAGGCTTTTAGTATCAAATGCTACAAAAGGCGTTTTCATTGAGCAACCTCCTTATCATTTTTTACATTTAGTTTTTTCTCGAGTACCCTGACTTTCTTCTTCAATTCGTAAAGTGTCTTATACATATCGTCTATTTCGGAACGTACCGGTATAGGGAAGTCCGAAAGATAAAGCTCCATCAGTTTATGGAAATGTTTTCTGAACTCAAGGGCTGACTCAAGGAGCGCTCCCTGTATAGAAGAGAATTCCTCTGTGTTAAACAGCTCGAAGTACTCGGCTTCGTTGATTTCAGTCCACATCTTGTAGAAATCGTTGTAGCTCTTAATCTCTTCTCCGGCCTTAATTTTATTGGCAATCGCTTCGACTACCTTCTTGGAGGCCTTTTCTCCGGCTATGTATATTTTGTGCTGGAATTCAGCGTTCTTAGCGATGTAAACGGTATATAGATCCAGGGTTCTAAGGAGAAGTTCCAGCTTTTCTCTGTCTTTCCCTACCTGAGGTGCTTTAAACGCCTTGCCGAATGTCTTTTCAAATGCGCCGTAGAAATTATGGAAGACGTTTATGCCCGCATTGGGGTCGTTTGCCGTCGATACATCGAAAAACGAACTCATGCTTCTTTGCACGGCATCAAGCCACGGGCTTGCAAAATTTTGTGCCGAAGCCCCCCACGTCTCAATCACCTTCGAGGACTGTCCGAGGAGTTCCGATGCCGATTCAGGATTTGAAAATCCGAAGAGTTTATCCATAAGAGCCTTCAGTTTGACGGGATCGGCTAAATCCTTTATGTTGTCGGGGTTGAATGCATTATCCTGAACGGCCTTAATGACCGGCTGCCAGAACTCATATACCTTCATGTATGAATCGAAGCCCTGAAAAACCTTTGATACGGTGTCCTTGCCTAAACCAGCAGGGTATTTTTTCATCATTTCGTCAATCGAACCACCTACCGTTTTAAACCATACGTTGTATAGACCCATTACGTCGCTGCCTGAGCCTTCACCTGGCATTCCTACCGATTGAAAGTTCTTCGATATGCCGGCCGCCGTTTGGACCCAGTTGTTTATGAATTCTTTCTGTACCTTCAACAGCGACTCGAAGAAAGATGTGGTTCCCTCCATCGTTAAATCCTCCTCACATTTATTAGATTTTACGTAAATTCTCAGGCTGCAAAAAGAGCCGCCCTATTACAACTATTTCTTTATATCCTTGAAAAGCTCAAAAAACGTCTTTGCCATGTCCTTGCTCATCTCAAGCTGTTTTGCAAGCCCCTCCTGCCATGCTTCCTGAATGCCCCGGCTGCCCTCTTCGAACATCTTGAGATTCATCTTCTGCACTACCTCTTTTAAAAAGGCGTTTTCCTTCTTTAAAGACTCGTTTTCTTTAAGTACCTCTTCATGCTTCTTTTGAGATACAAAACCAAACCCGGTGTAAAACTCAGCCATCTTTTCAAAAACATCCGGCCCCATGCCGAATAAGACGTCTTTTTTTGCGGGAGCAGTGTTAAAGAACTTCGCCGCCGCCTGCGTACCCTCCTGCTGCATTTTTGTAAAATACTCCATAAACATGTTCTGAACAAGGGGGTTGCTGTATAAGGCTGCCAAATCTTTCAAAAAATTTTCGTTCACGGCGTCCTCCTAATTTACATACGACAACTGATCGGAAAAAACTGTTCCGCTTCACAAGTTTATAACTATGTTATGGAATAAGTCAAGTGAACCCAAGCCATCACGGCATTATTTGTTAAAAAACATGTTTACTTTGCGCGACCCCTGATTCACCATCAAAAAAAGAAGGGAACCTCGTTGTTACCCGTGGGAACGGGATGTTAGAATAAGTTTGTGGAACAAAAAACTAACACCAACGAGGTGAATATATTATGGCACAAGGGACGCT
>JADFYO010000049.1 GCA_015233015.1 Nitrospirota bacterium
CTATAACCATCAGAGAACTCAGGCTCGGCTCGGATTCCTATCCCCAGCCACTTATGAAAAACAGTTCTATGAAAAAAGGGCTGCGGCATAAATGAATTGGTGTCCACTATTGACATCACACCTCAATATTTGCTATGATAACCACATGGGCTATAGAGAAAAATATTTCACAAACAAGGGCTTTACTCTTGTTGAGATGATGGTTGTGGTTGCCATTATCGCCATATTGGCGGCTGTTGGAATCCCCAAGTTCCAGAAGTATGTGATTAATGCTAAAAGTACTGAGGCTGCATCAACTATGGGAGAGATAGCTGATGCTATGAAGGCATACTGGGATACGCACGGACAATACCCTGCCAACATAAATGGTTATGGTAATGGAGCTGAAGAGTCGCACATTTCTGGACAAACTACTAAAACTGGAATATCAGACACCTTCCCCACTTTGGATATTTCCAGCTCAATGAATTGGACATACCAAGTAATTGCATTTAATACAGTTATGAATGCAAATAATGAAATAGTTGGAGCCTTCTGTATAACCGCAACCGCGGTGAATGTCTCTAACTCAATCAATGGAAGGGCTATGTACTATGTAGATATTGTGTGGGCCTTAAACCAATCATATGCGTCATTGATGGAGGGGCATTTTTATAAGTTCCCTTTATTTGACGAAAGCGCTCCTTCTGTTACTACAGTTACAAACCAAGGTTGTATGCCTCCATCGACAACTTAGTGAGTTTGTAGTTTGCTGTCTATTACTGCATACTCTTAATTTATTGTTGGGGCATCATTCCACAAGTACGGTTGGTACGACAGACATCCCCACCCTTAAAACGCTTCCATTTTCGGTATTATTGTCAAGGACGATTTTCACGGGAACGCGCTGAACGACCTTTACGTAGTGACCGCTTGCGTTTTCGGGGGGAAACAACGAAAACACCGCGCCTGTGCCACCCATGATGCTGTCAACTTTTGCGTGTAAAATCTTTCCGGGGTAGGCATCGACTTTGATTTCAACACGCTGCCCTGGTATGATTTTAGAGACCTGCGTCTCTTTGTAATTCGCCACCACCCAGGTATCATCGAGGGCCACTATGGCCATGAGCGGCTGGCCTGCCTGAATGCGGTTTCCAATCTCGATGCTCTTTTTGTTTATGTTGCCCGAAGCCGCTGCAAATATCTTTGTATAGCCCATGTTCAGAGTAGCCGCCTCGAGGAGTGCCTCTTTTTGTTTTATCATCGATTGCTGCGAGGAGCGCATGGCCTCAACCTGTTTTATGACGGACTGCTGGGTAACGATTGAAAGCTCTGCCTGTTTAAGCTGCTCCTGAGCGGACTTTTTTGCGGCAGTGAGAACGTTATAGTTCGTTTGGGCCTTTTCGTATTTCTCTTTCGATATGGCGTCATTTTTAAATAGATTTTCAGCCCGCTTAATATCCATGACTGCCTGAGTTAGATTTGCCTCGGCAAGCTCGACATTGGCTTTAGCAGCCGCGGTTTTCGCGTGGTATTCGTTCAATGCCCTCGAAGCGGCCTCAAGCCTCGAGCCGGCCTCGCTGAACTTCGACGTCTCGGCGCTCAGGGCGGCCTCAACCTCTTTTACTATTACGGCATAATCCGAAGGGTCAAGCTCGGCAAGCAGTTCCCCCTGCTTAACAAATTGGTTCTCTTTTGCGTAAACAGCAGCTACAGTACCGGCCACCTTCGAGGACACGGTGTAAATAGTACCCTCGACAAAGGCGTCGTCTGTCGAAATATGCACGGCCATGTATCTGATGTACGACACCGCAATTATTGCACCTATAACGATGACAACGGCAAAGGCCGTAAAGGCGATCTTCTTTTTCTTTGACGGTACATTCTGGTTCTCTTCCATTTCTTATATTCTCCGAAAATAATATCTCGGTAATTTTGCTAAATATTTCAGCACTATTTAAAGATCTCCTTTAAGTCTGTCCCGCTTGCATAGAGCAGTCCCGCGTATGCCCGTTGTTGTTCATAGAGTGCGCTGTAGTAATTCGTCTGCGTCCTCGTTAACAGTGTGATTGCGTCTATAACGTCTGTGGAGGTACCCTGTCCATGTTCGTAACGCGTCCTGTTTATCCTAAGGTTTTCCTCTGCTTGTGCTACGGAATCTTTCATTACCATGAGTTTCTCGATGGCGCTTTTCATGTTAAGGTAATAGCGCTCTATTTCGAGCGTTATGTCGTCAATGAGTTTTTTCCTTTCTTCGGCGAGTTTTTCCTTCCTGAATCTTAACTTTGACAATTCGGCCTTTGTGGAGCCGCCGCTGAAGAGATTTATTTTTGCACCGAGCATTAGAAACCAGTTGCCCTCATAAACCTGGTAGTCGTTTTCCGTGTAGCTGTAACCTGCCTGCGCATAAAATGACGGGAAAAACTCAGAATTCCTCATTTTCTCCTGAAGCGCTAATATCTCAAGCTCGTGACCAATGATTTTTATTTCAGGCCTTTGCTTTTCAGCCATTTCCAAAAAATGCCCGATTTCGACATCTTCGGCAGCAGTCTCTTCCTCCGGCGGCCCGGCAATGCTCACATCTGCCATAAACGGCCTCAGGAGCATAATATTCAATTTTGAGGCCGAAACCATGCGAAGATTTTTCACAGATAACAGCCTCTGCTTAACATCGGAGAGCTTTACTTCGGCCTGAAGGAGATCGTTTTTAGTTATCACGCCTTCTTTAAAAAGCTCGTGTGCCACCTTAAGATGCTGTTCAAGTCTTGCGATTTCCTTCCGGGCAACATCGATAAGTTTATCATACTCGAGGACTTCATAGCATCCCACAATGAACTCAAGGGCGGTGAGATTCTTAATTCTTTCATAATCAACCTTTGCGGCCTCAAGAGACTCCAAAGAGGCCTTATAGCGGGAGGTATTTGCTCCGAAATCATAAAGTGTCTGTTTAAGGCTCACCCCATAAGAGAGCGAATTCCTGTTGGCCATTGGCACACTCATGGCTCCAAATATTGCCGTGGGCTTGTTTGAGAGAAACCCCTGTGAAATTTCGGCATTTATCGATGGCAGGAGTATCGACATGGCGACATCAGTTTCTTTTTCGGTAATATTAATATTCTGGTCGGCAATGTTCATAACACGGCTCTCAGTTGTGGCAATGGCAAGCCCTTCGGCAATAGTAAAAACCGCACCCTGCGGCGAAGGCTGCCCGTTGGATGTCTCGTCAGCACTAACCCCCGCAGCGGCAAACAAAGAAACCAGTATAAAAACTGACATAACCGCGAGGTACAACCTTTTTTCATGAGACGATTTAGTAGATTCCCTCTGCATATCCTCTTACATAGTAACAAAGAAATCAAATTTTTTCAATATGTTTTGTCCCGTGGGGGCATACTACTAAAATGCGTTCATAGAAGTAAGAAGATTTGAATCATCCTGAGCTTGTCGAAGGATGCTCCTTTATTTCGCATTTCCCCATAAATCGGTAATCCTTCGACAGGCTCAGGATGATTCTTTTAACAGGATGATTGTTACATATCGAGAGGGGGTTCGATATGTCGGATGGAATGGGCTCAGGATGATTCTTTTAACAGGATGATTGTTACTACTATGTCGCAACTTAGTATGAGACCATCGCGGGGTTGAATTAAAACAGGGATTTCTGATACAATATTAGCTGTAGGGAGGTGAGTATCGATGGCAACTGAAGGTGTCACCAGCCTGAGGCAGATAATAGGGGAAGGGCAGTTAAAGGACATTCAGGACTCCTATCTTCAATATTTGGAGTCGTCTGCCGCAATTTATGAGGTAAATGGAGACTACGCGGTAAGTCTCTTCACGTCCGGGTGGTGTGATTTTCTTAATAAGGCATCGAGGGCGATGTGCGGCGATGTCCCTGATGACGAGGCAATGAAATCCGGCAGATGGATATGCCATGAGGACTGCTGGGCAACGAGCCTTAAGAGCATAAAAGACAAAAGGCCTTTTGAAAGGGAATGTTCCGGCGGATGTGTTATATACGCTGCCCCTATCGTTGCAGACGACATAGTAATAGGGTCAGTTAACGCCAGCATTTCAAACCCGCCAACCGATGAGAAGAAAATCGAAGAAATAGCCGATAAGTTTAAGGTATCCATGGACAAATTACTTAAACTATCTAAGGAATACATACCAAGGCCGGATTATATACGTAACGCCTCAAAAAGACACATACAAACAGCCGCCAATACGATTGCGAATATTTTTATACACTATCATGAAAAAGAAGAGCTAAAAAAGACCAAAGAACAAATAAAGGAACTGTTAAGAGAGCGGACTGAAAATCTTCAGACTGAAATAGATGAACAGTTAAGACTATTCAAGTGGCTCACCGAAAATGTCTCAGAGATCTTTTGGATTGCCGACCCTGAGGTTACCCACATATTATATGTCAGCCCTGCTTATGAGACCGTTTTGGGACGCACCTGCGAGAGTCTCTATGCTCAACCTCGTTCCTTTATCGATGCAATTCATCCTGAAGATAGAGGGCGTTTGATAGCCGATATGGAACCTATGGAAAAAAGACTTCCATACAGTCACGACTACCGGATTATTCGTCCAGATGGGTCAATTCGATGGGTTTGGAGCAGGGGATTTCCCGATAAAAAAGGAAGTTTAGACATCTATGTGGGTGTCATCGAGGATATCACCGAACGAAAACTCATGGAAGAGTCGCTGGCCTTAGAGAGAAATAAATTCAAGGCCATAGTAGATGCGATTGAGGATGCTATAAGCATTATGGATTTGGAATATAAAGTTATTTATCAGGGTGAACAGCTTAAATCTATATTTGGCGACCATGAGGGGAAGAAATGTTACCGTGCTTTTGAAGGTAACGATAGTGTGTGTGAGGGATGTCCCGTTGAGATGTCATACAGAGACGGGAAGCCGCATACTTCGACAAGAAAAGTGTCAATGCCCGGGGGAGAAATCAGATTTTATAATAACACTGCACACCCCATAAGGGACGTGGAAGGGACAATAGTTTCATGTTTAGAGGTTGTAAGGGATGTTACGGCGGAACGCCTGGCAGCCGAGGCGCTGAAGGAGTCGGAGGAGAAATATAGAAGCCTTTTAGACAACGCCGGAGACGCTATCTTTATTGCCAGCCTTGACGGATATATTATAGACGTAAATAAAAAGGCCGAGGAATTATTGGGAATACCAAAAGATAAGATTATTGGGATGTCTCACTCAGACACTATACCCAATAATGAATTAGAAAGGGCGCAAAAAACCTTTCAGGACGTAATAACAAATGGTTTTGGGATGGCCTTAAACTTACAGATAAAAGGCAGAGACGGCTCTCTTATCCCCGTTGACGTAAATACGAGGGTAATAGAATACGGTGATAAGAAGGTCGTCCTGGGGATACACAGGGATATCAGGCAGCGTATAGAGCTGGAAAAACGCATCAGTCAGGAGCATTCGTTTCGCAAGGCTATCGAGAACTGCGTTGCGGCAGGCATTGTCATAGTGGATTTAGAAGGGAGACATATATACGCAAACCCGGCATTTTGTAAAATGGTTGGCTACGAGGAGAAGGAAATGCTCGGAGCCTTGCCTCCCCATATCTTCTGGTCACCAGAGGATATTAACAACATTGAGTCCGCACTGACGGCCACTATCGCTGGGAAGGCCCCGCCCAATGGCTTCGAGATTGTTTTTAGAAGGAAAAATGGTGAGCGGTTTAATGTGAACATATTGATTTCCCCCTTAGTTGACGCCGAAGGTGTAACAACTGGCATGGTGGCCTCGATGTACGACATAACGGCCAGAAAAATGCTGGAAGACGACCTGAAAATAAAGACCGCTGCGCTCGCTGAGATGAACACGAATCTCAAAGCGCTTGTTAATACCAAAGCGGAGGAACTAAGGCGTAAAGACCAGATCCTTTTCCAACAAGGAAAGATGGCCGCCATGGGTGAGATGATAGCGGCGATAGCGCACCAGTGGAGACAGCCCTTAAATGGTCTCGCCTTTACGATTCAGGACTTGAAAGACGCGTATGAATATGACGAACTTGACGCCGGTTATATCGACAATGCCGTAAAAAACGCAATGATACAAATCGATTTTATGTCAACAACGATAGATTTATTCAGGAACTTCTTTAAGCCGTCAAAAGAAAAGGAGACATTCGATTTAATCAGGGTTTGCGCGGAAGTGTTTGAGTTGCTTTCGTCGCAGCTCAAAACCAGCTCAATTGCCTACAGGATGTCGTGTCATGTCCACAATATGACATTTCTGGATTACTCCGAGGTAGTGCCATGCGAAGCCACAGTCATTACGACATATAAGAACCAACTGGCCCATGTTATTCTAAATTTAATAAATAACTCCAAAGACGCCATTGTTCAGAGCAGAGAGAAGGGATTGTTGACGGCGGAGGGCATGATTGCGGTTGATTGCTTTAAAGACAACCGAACCTTGACAGTAGAGATAAGCGACAACGGAGGCGGGATTCCCGAAGATATAATCGGGAATATATTCGAGCCATATTTTACCACCAAGGCCGACAAAGGCACGGGGATAGGACTTTATATGTCTAAGGTAATCGTAGAGGAAAGTTTGGGCGGCAAAATATACGCGAAGTCTAAAGACGGTGGTTCCGTTTTTACCATAGAGTTATATGTTTAGCCGGATTATAATTAAAGTAAAGACGATAAAACGATGATAAATAAAGATGATAGATAAAGAGAGCCTTAAACGAATAAGTATCCTGTGTATAGACGATGACGAGGCAATCAGAAACGTCATGAAGGCCTTTTTAAGAAGGCGCTTCGGTGAAATTTATATTGCAGAAAACGGTAAGGAGGGTTTGGAATTATACATAAAATATAAACCCGATATCGTTGTAACAGATAATGGAATGCCGGTTATGGACGGCGTTGCTCTGGTAAAGAAGATTTTGGAGATAGACAAAGACCAGCCGATTATTATGACAAAGTCTTTTGCCGACGACGAGCACTCAAAAGACTGCAAGGTATGCGCCAATATCATAAAGCCTGTGGATGCCGATAAACTCGCTGAGGCGATATGTTATTGCCTCGGATTATAACGGATTTACTGACCAGCCTTCAGATACTCAAGCATACCCTTCGCCGCGCGTCTTCCCGTTGACATCGCGTGAATTACTGTGGTGAATGTCCCCGTACTTCTCGTTATGTCGCCGCCAGCGAATATGCCCGGTATCGAGGTCATAAGGTTGTCTTCTGACGTCTCTATGTAGCCGGTCTTATCTATCTTTAGTTCGGGAGTTGTCCTCGAGATTATTGGGTTGGCCATTGTGCCCAAGGCGTAAATTACCGTATCGGCGTATAAGAAAAATTTTGAATCGATGTGTAATCCCGTTTCATCTACTTTTCGTTGAATGCAGTCCATGCCTTTGACCCAGCCTTCATCGTCAGGCAGCAGCTCTACAGGTACCGTTTGCCAAATAAATCGCACACCCTCTTCCCTTGCGTGGCGAATTTCTTCTTTTCGGGCAGGGCTTTCCTCTAATGTTCTTCTATATACGATATAAACGTTATCGGGGCCTAATCGCATCGCCGTCCGTGCGGAGTCTATCGCAGTGTTGCCACAACCTATTACCGCAATGTTTTTCCCTATCCCTACGGGGGTTCCATATTTCGGGAAATCAGCCCCATGCATCAGAGTTACCCTCGTCAAAAACTCGTTGGCTGACATAACGCCGTTTAATGAGTCCCCCTTTATACCAGGATTTTTGGGATAACCGGCTCCCGCGCCTATGAATACCACATCGAATGACAACCTGGTCATCAGTTCCTCGATTGTGTGTATCTTGCCGATTACACGGTTCGTCTCTATCGTAACTCCAAGCCCCCTAAGGTTTTCTATCTCTTTGAATACTACTTCCTTGGGCAGCCTGAACTCCGGTATCCCATATATCAGTACGCCGCCCGGACGATGCAGGGCCTCAAATACTACGACGGTAACACCGGCCTTTGCAAGGTCATAGGCGCAGGCAAGCCCTGCAGGGCCAGAGCCGATTATAGCGGCCTTCTTATCGATAGGCTCAACCGGATGCGTCTCATGCCAGTCGTTTTGCTGCGCCCTGTCTCCCACAAACCGCTCCAGAAGACCGATTGCTACAGGTTCTTGTTTTTTCCCCAGAACGCAGCTTGCCTCACACTGCCTTTCCTGCGGACAGACCCTTCCACAGATGGACGGGAACAGGTTGGCCTCTGTAATTGTCTTATATGCGCCTTTATAATCCTTTTTCGATATAAAGTTAATGAATTGCTTTATGTTTATTTTGACGGGGCAGCCGGTAATACATACGGGGGTCTTACACTGCAGACATCTGCCGGCCTCAGTGAGTGCCTCAGCCTCAGAGTATCCACAGACGACCTCTTCGAAATTAGTACGGCGCGTCTCAGGCGGCAGGTGTGCGGAGGACTGCCTTACAATTACTTTTTTTGGCATTTTTTTTCGTATAATTCTAAGGACTTTTTTTCATATTTTGAAAACCGCTTCTGGCGAATTAATAATTCGTCGAAATTCACAAGATGCCCGTCCATGTCCGGGCCGTCAATGCAGGCGAATTTCACCTCGCCGCCAAGACTTACCCTGCAGCTCCCGCACATACCCGTGCCGTCAACCATTATAGGATTTACCGAGACAATAGTTCGTACTCCTGCCGGGCGCGTCACCTCGGCCGCCGCCTTCATCATGACAAGCGGGCCAATCGCTATGACGCGGTTGATTTCCCTTTCAGTAATAATTTGTTTCAACGGCTGCGTTACCAGACCCTTTTCACCGTAGGTGCCGTCGTCGGTAACAATAATAGTCTCATCTGAATATTCACGAAACCGCCCTTCCCAAAAGACAAGGGACTTACTTCTAAAGCCGATTATAGAAATTGTACGACAACCCTTTAATTTTAAAGCGCGAAGTATGGGAAATACCGGAGCAACGCCAAGCCCGCCGCCAACTAAGACCACCGTTCCAAAATTCTCAATCTCCGATGGCTCGCCAAGCGGCCCTGCGACATCCGATATCTGGTCAAGAGCTTTATACGCCTTCATATCGAAGGTGCTTTTGCCTGCCGCCTGAATTACAACCGTAACAGTCCCGGAAACAACGTCGAAATCGGCAATAGTTAAGGGTATGCGCTCCGCCTTTTCATCGCAACGAACAATTACAAACTGTCCCGGCCTTGCAGCATGTGCTATTTCCGGCGCCCTAACCTCCCACAGAAACGTCGAAGGTGAAAAATTCTCTATCCTCACTATCTCAAACATAGTCAATGCCTATTATAACATTAATCAATAGCTTTCATACCAACCCACGCTGAAAAGTTGATAATATTTCCCGATAGGTGATATAATTAATTATTATGCCCGAACAACCGGTAATCATCTACGGCAAGGCCGGCTGACCCTATACCGGGAAGGCCAGGTCGGCCTATGGCAACAGGGCTGAGTATGTCGACGTATTAGAGAGTGAGCAGAATATGTCGGCGATGCTCAAGCGCTCAAACGGCGTAAGGCAAGTGCCCGTTATTGTCGAGGGTGACCGGGTTACAATCGGCTGCGGCGGCACCTGAGGCGTTTAGTAAAACAACAATACCGGCGGTCAGCCGGTTGCGGTCAACCCCGGTTACTGATATTCAAACAGCCGTCTGAGAACACGCAGCCAACCCCGGTCATCTCACTGTTATTCCTCGCACTTTGAGATTGTCTTTCCCTTGAGCTTAGAGTTATATAAGGCGCGTTGGGTGTTATTGAGTAATTCTTCCAATGACTCATCCTCTTGCAGAGATGCGATACCCACAGAGAGGGATGTGCATAAATTATGCGATGTGAATTTCTTAACTCCAAGATGTTCGACAAAACGGTTAAGCACTGATTCAGCATCGTTCAGCGATGTGTCAGGCATATATATGATGAACTCATCTGTCCCGTAGTGCCCCAGTAAGTCTATTCCTCTGACATAGGCGCGCAAATCCTCAGCCAGTTCTCTGAATAGGTTATGAGCGGTATCCAGACCATAAACACCCATTACGCGTTTAAAATTATCCATGTCCACTATGGCAATAGTCATCGGTATCTTCATTCTTTTATTCTTACTGAATTCTTCTCTTAATTTATGGTGAAAGTAGTGGTAATATAATAATCCGGTTTTCGGATCGACTCTGCGCGATTCTCTTATCAAATCAAGCATCATTTCTTTTCGTATTGCTTCAGAACACAACTTAGCTATCGAGATCATGAATTTTCTGAGCTGTTCCGTAATTTCAACTCTATTGTCAAAATATAAGGCCAGAAATCCAAGCGTCCTGCCTTCAACCGCCACCCTCAATACTACCGCCATCTCATAGTCGCGGTCAATATAGAGGTCCTTATAATCGTCTTCGTTGTCTCCCTTGCAAACTACGGCAAATTCGTCGTTATAAAATATCCGTCCTATTATGTGGGTACCAACGCCACGCTTGTAGGAGCGGGTAAATTGCTCCGACACGTTATACCTGTTTTTAATCTCAAGGTAGTCGTCGTGTAAGCTCTTCTCGACAAGCACCGCTGAAACTATCCCCAGTGAATCCTTCAACTCATAGATTATCTGATGAACAGTTCGCGCCGAACTTTCCTGAGCGTTTAATTCGTTAATAGAAAAACACAAGTCATTAAACATCTTCTCTACCATAACCTACCTCTCTTTTTGTATAAACGCGTTTAAGTTATTTTCGAGATTCATCATTCTGCCTTTATCTGAACTTAGTTGAATCCCACACCACATTGCCGTATGCCATCCTCATAATCCTATTATATAGTATTAGTGTTGATTCTTGCCAGAGTAAACGCGTCAGATGGCACGGCCCTGAAACGGTCATATCCGAAAGGGGATAAAAATGCGATGGTACTGATGGTAAGCTTCCCTCGCAATACGGCCTCATGGATTTATTCCATAGGGCGATACTTAATTATTGACAATTCAGCGTCAATAGTGTGAAAATAATTCCGGTACTGAGGAGGTTATATTACTATGAGAACAATTTTGAGCATATCGATGTCAGCCGCTTTTGTGGCGGTGATTAGTCTTTCTGCGTGTTCCGATAAACCAACCCCGGCCCCTGAGGTCAGCATTAGTCCTGAGCAACTGGCAAAGCAAGGCAGCTCACACGCCGAAAATCAAGCTGCTAATCCCCACGCCTCCCAACAAGGCAGCGCCAGCGAAAAGGCTGATCCACACGCAGCCCGTCCCGAAGGCAACGGCGGCGAAAAACATCAAATCGAAGTCGTCGTTCCCGACAACGTGAAGGGGCAGTGGGAAGCTGTAAAACTCTCCATCGCCGATAAAAAAACTAATAAAACTCAACCCGTAACCATCAAACTTGGCTCCGAATATAAAATCCCCGACTCATCGATTACTGTGAAACCTGTCGTATTCCTCCCTGATTTCAAGATGGACTCACTTACGATAACTTCTGTCTCGGCGGAGCTGAACAATCCGGCCGTCAACGTAATTATTTCAGAATCCGGTAAAGATAACAATAGCAAGGAACTCTTTAAGGGTTGGCTTTATTCGAAGTATCCCGATATCCATCCATTTCAGCACGACAGATTCTCCGTCGTTATGCTTGAAGCGGTAAAGAAGAACTGATATGGCCTATGTCATAGCGTTCTCAGGAAAAGGTGGAACTGGCAAGACCACGCTTGCCGGGCTGACTATCCGGTACCTGATCGAGAAAACAGGGAAGGTTGTCCTTGGCGTTGACGCTGACAGCAACTCATGCCTCAATCTTGCCGTCGGCGTCGATGTCCATGCCACAATCGGCGGCATCAGAGAGACCGCCCTTCAGACAATCCGCTCAGGAAGCCGCCCCGGCGGCCTCACTACCGAGGAGATATTTGATTATCAGATAAAGCAGACTATTGTCGAGGCGGCGGGGTTTGATCTCCTTGTCATGGGACGCCCCGAAGGACAGGGCTGCTACTGCGCAGCGAACAATATTATCAGAAAATACACGGACAAATTAGCCGACGATTATTCCTTTGTCGTAATAGACAACGAGGCCGGCATGGAACATTTAAGCAGACGAACAAGCAGCGGAGTTGACCTCATGTTTACTGTGAGTGATGCAACTATGAAGGGCATAAAAACCGCCCAAAGAATTGATGACCTGATAAAGGAACTTTCACTGCAAACCGGCAAGAGATTCTTAATTATCAACAAGGTTAAAGGACCTGACGACGCGGTTAAACTTAAGGACTACGCCGCAGCTCTCGGCCTCACAGTGGCCGGAGTGATACCCGATGACGAGAAGGTCTTCAATACAGACCTAAACGGCAGGCCGGTCGTGGAAATTCCACAAGACGCACCCTCAGTCAAGGCATTTTACGGCATTTTAGGCGATGTGCTGACGCTTTAGAGCCTGCTACCTTCTGCCCTGTTCAGGATTAATCATGCTGCGAACTACCGGTGAATCGGGATTAAGGCGCAGGCTGTCTTTGAAGTTCTCCATAGCCTCGGCCTCTTTTCCCATCTCTTTGAGGATTAAACCCCGGTGGAAGTATAACTCCCACGAGGCCGGCGAAGATGGACTGGCCTTCAGGCCGTTTGAAAGAATCTCAAGTGCAGCTTCATATTTTTTTTGGGCACCAAAGATCAATCCCAAATAATTATAGAGCGCGGCGTCACCCGGTTGAACTTGCAGCGCCTTCAATAAATACTGAATGGCCTTGTCGTAGTTCTTAGCCTTCATCAGTTCTATGCCGCGCGCTTTAAACAGAGACGGCTCTGCGGCATTATCAGCTCCCCGTGGAATTGCCTTCAGGAAATATTTCTCCGCCTCCTCTTTAAGCCCCCTTGAGTTCAGGGCCTCCCACATGTTGAAATTCAACAGGGTATTGTCCGGTGCCGCCTCAAGTCCCTTATGAAACTCCTCGATAGCGTCATCCAGCCGTCCTTCATTTACAAGGTACATTCCATACTCGTTATAGGCTACATAGTTACCTTTGGTCACAAGGGCGGCGTGCTTAAAAAGTGTCCCGGAGTTTCTCCAGACCTTTGCCTGCTGCCATGTCAGGGCTGCAAGGCCAATAAGTACCGCCGCGTAAATAACACCGGTTATCCTTATAACCCCCGGATAGCCTGCTATGAGCGCGCCTATCCCAAAACATATCACGATATAAATCCCTGTCAGCGGCACATACGCATAGCGGTCTGCCATAGAAGCACCCCCAATCTGTATCACTTGAATTACTGGCAGCAGCGTTACAATGTACCAAACCCATCCCATAAGCAAATACGGCGCCCTCTTCCTTAATAAAAACGCGGCCACAGTTATTACTAACAGCACCAGCCCTTTGACAATTGCCTCCTTATCTGAAAACACATCTGCGTGTGGATAGAACACGGCAAACCCTATCGGGAACAGGGTTTTATATAAGTATCCCCAATACGACATTATTGCGTTTGAGAGGCGGCTGCTCATGGGCAGTCTCGCAAGCGTGACAAGTGCACCCTCTTTTTGCTGTACTAATATTGTAACTATGCCGCTGGCAAGCGATAATACGAAAAACGGGACCTTCTCGACGATAATCTTAAGGACAGACCTTTGCCCCGTCTGAAACCGGCCAAGCGGCCAATAATCCACAAGCAACAGCGTAAACGGCAGGGTTACAGACATAGGTTTTGACATGAGGGACAAGACAAATAAAAACAATGCCGCCGCATACCTGGCAATGGCCGGCCTTCGCGTATAATACACATAAACGACAATTGTCAGGAGCCAGAAAAACGTTGACAGCACATTCTTTCTCTCCGACACCCATGCCACAGACTCAACGGCAAAGGGATGGACGGCAAACACCGCCGCAGCTGCCGCGCTCTGACCGTATTTACCGGTCATCAGCATCAGCAGGAGAAATAATATTACTGCGTTTATGGCATGAATAAACACGCTCGTCATATGATGTCCCATCGGCCTCAGGCCGTAGAGACTGATATCTGCCATATGAGAGAGCCACGTTGCCGGATGCCAGTTCGCGAAATATGTACTCTTAAATGCCCACTGTATATTTTTCAGCGTAAGGCCGCCTTTTATATAAGGATTCAGGGTAATGTAGTTGAGGTCGTCAAAACTAACGAAGTCACTGAACCTGAGCGGGATATAAACGGCAAACACGACCACTGCCAGCGCTATACATGTTTTTATTATTCCGAGGGGACTCATAAGGTAAACGCTATTATAAGTAAAACAAGCGGTTATTTTCAACGGACAAACCATGCGGAGTTTCTTAAAAATAATTTATAAAAATTTTCAAACACAAGTACCATTGTATGATAAAATATGCTAATATACTAAAGATAAGGACTAATCGGGACTAATGACAAAAGCAGATATAGTTAAAGCCATAAATGAAAACGTAGGGCTTCCGAAAAATGAGACGGAAGATATCGTAGAGATTATTATATCTCTGATGAAAGATACGCTTTCCGAAGGTGAAGATATAAAGATACCGCACTTCGGTACATTCCACGTTCGAAAGAAGAGATTAAGGAAAGGGCGTAATCCTCAAACCGGCGTTGACTTAGATATTACACCAAGGACAGTCGTAACCTTCCATCCTTCGAATTCGCTGAAACAGTCAATTGAATAAATCTTACAGATACCGTTCCTCAGCACATTCTCTTTCTTAGGTATTCTCCGGTAACCGAACGCGGGTTTTGCATAATCTCCTCAGGGGTGCCTTCGGCTATTATATATCCGCCGTGGTCGCCGCCCTCTGGTCCCAAATCTATAATGTAGTCGGAGAATTTAATCACGTCGAGGTTATGTTCTATTACAATTACCGTATTGCCAAGCGATACGAGACGGTGGATTATTCGCAGCAATCTTTCGACATCGACAAAATGAAGCCCCGTGGTTGGTTCGTCAAGGATGTAGAGTGTCCTGCCGGTTGCGCGTTTTATTAGTTCTCGTGAAAGCCTGAGGCGCTGTGCCTCGCCGCCTGAGAGCGTGGTTGCAGACTGTCCAAGATGTATATAACCGAGGCCGACCTCTTCCAACAGCATTAATTTTTCCTTTATAGGCGCAATTGGCGCGAAAAACTCACTGGCCTCGCTTACCGTCATAGAAAGTACATCGAATATATTTTTCCCCTTGTAACGCACGCGTAGTGTCTCGCGGTTAAACCTTTTACCACCGCATGTATCGCATGTGGTATGGGCGTCTGGAAGGAAGTGCATCTCGTATCTTCTTATCCCGGCCCCTTTACATACTGCGCATCTGCCGCCTTTTACGTTAAAACTGAATCGTGAGTTTGTATATCCCTTAGCCTTCGATTCCATGAGATTTGAAAATAGTTCCCTTATGTGAACAAACATACCGGTATAAGTTGAGGGATTGGATCGATGGGTCTTGCCGATAGGCGATTGGTCAACGCTTATCACCCTGTTAATCTGTTCAGTGCCTGTTATACCCTTGTGCCGTCCTTCACGGAAGCCGCTCTGTAAGATAGAGTTGCAAATGGCAGGATAAAGCGTGTCGAGAATAAGTGTGCTTTTCCCCGAACCGGAGACGCCTGTTACGCAGATAAATACCCCAAGGGGAATTTTAACGTCTATGTCTTTCAGGTTGTTTTCACATGCCCCGGTCATCGTTATAAAACCGGAGGGAGTTCTCCCTGCGGCCCCTGGCAATTCTATTACCGCGGCGCGGCTGAGGTATTTTCCGGTCAGAGAATTGTTATTTTTCATTATTTCATCTGGACTGCCTATAGCGGTAACATAACCTCCCCTGGTGCCCGCACCCGGTCCCATGTCAATCACTACATCGGACGCCATAATGGTCTCTTCGTCGTGTTCGACGACTATTATGGTATTGTCTCTGTCTCTTATCTCCTTCAGTCCGTCGATTAGTTTGGCGCAGTCACGCGGGTGAAGCCCGATGCTTGGTTCATCGAGCACATATAAAACGCCTGACAAGGAGGAGCCAAGCTGTGTTGCAAGCCGTATGCGCTGTGCCTCGCCGCCTGAGAGGGAAAAGACAAGCCGGTTAAGCGTTAAATAATTGAGGCCGACCTTTTCCATAAACAAGAGGCGGCTGGTTATTTCTTTGATTATTCGCACAGCGATTAACCTGTCTCTGTCGTTGAGCACAAGGGAAGTCAGGAAATCTCCGGCGGCCTTTATAGACAGCCGCGAGAGTTCTCCGATATTGAGACCTCCGATTTTAATGCTCAGCGCCTCTTTTTTTAATCGCAGTCCATTACAAAGCGTACACTGTTTCAGGGAGAGCAGAGGTGTGTCATCGTTATCGCTCAGCAGTTCATACCCTATTCCTCTGCACTCGGGACACGCACCGAGATTACTGTTAAATGAAAAAAACATCGGAGTAAGTTCAGGAATATTTATGCCGCAGTCAGGACAGGACATCGTCCTTGACAGGATAATATCCCTGTTGTCTTTAGTCAGGTTTAACACAACAACGGAGCTGAATCTCATGGCGGAGTTCACGGCTTCCCTGAGTTTTCTTTCTATGCCGGCCTTGATTATCAGCCGGTCAATAACGATTTCTATTGTATGGCGCTTGTTCTTGTTCAGGGTTATATCCTCGGTCAAATCCCGCATTTCACCATCTATACGGGCGCGGACAAAACCCTCGCGGCGCATAGCAAGCAGCTCTTTTGAATAAAGCCCCTTGCGCTCTTTTACGATAGGGGAGAGGATTTGAATCCTTGTACCTTCTGGCAGCATTCTTACAGTATCCAGAAGGGTTTCAGTGTCCTGCGATATGATTGGTTTGTTGCAGTTGTGGCAGAAAGGTTTCCCAATTCTTGTATAAAGCACTCTTAAATAATCATAGATTTCTGTAAGGGTTCCGATTGTGGAGCGGGGACTTCTGGATATAGTTTTTTGCTCTATCGCGATTGACGGAGAGAGGCCTTCAATTGAGTCCACGTCGGGTTTCTGCATTTCACCAAGAAACTGTCTCGCATAAACGGAAAGGCTCTCTACGTAGCGCCTCTGGCCCTCAGCAAATATCGTATCGATGGCAAGCGTCGATTTACCCGAACCAGACGGCCCGGTTATTACGATAAACCTATTTCTCGGGATATCGAGGTCTATATCTTTGAGGTTATGCTCTCTTGCCCCTTTTATAACTATATTGTCTTGCATAGTATTGTAATTACATAATAATTTTAATTAATTGCCTGAACCAACCTCTAATATAACTTATTCGGTGGAAACCATGCAAAGAAATAATTCACATCCCTGCAATTCCCGATGGGATAGCGTTTTAAAACCATTCGAAGCGGTCTTTGTTAGTGTAATACAAAAGACCCAGTATTCTCATTTCTAAGCATAAGGCATATATTATAATGAGCTTGCCCAAAAAGTCGCCTGCTATCGGCATATACAGGAGGTCAAGAATTTCAACTATGATTGCCTTAACGATATAAGACAAGATAATCACTCCGCAGGAAATAAGATACTCTGATAAAGGTACCTTCAATATAGATCGAATGACAGGCACGGGATTTAAAGAATTGGACACAGAAACAGCCATTAACGCCATTGGGGCGTAACACACTCCGACCAACAAAAGTAAAACAAATATAGGAACTGACATCATCTCATGACCATAGAGTATGTACTCAGGCACAGAGAGCATGAACTCATACATAGAAATTATGGCCGAAAACAAACGTAGTGTCAGCCCTGCTCCAGGCATCGTTAAAGTATCTGGATCGGGAGGTACGACAAAATACAAATACACTATCAGCGGCAGAAGGCTCATGGCAATCACGGCTATAAACATACCCAACGGCCTGATAACATCTCCAAGGTCGCTAATATCAGGCCAGTCTGTAAACGTTCTTTCACCCATCGAGGAACTCTCTAATACTTTCATCATGTAGGCACACATATAGCCCGCAATGGCAACGGTGATTATGTCCGTGAAAGGGATGTGAAAAAATAAAGGAACGTTCGAAACTAGTGTGAAAAAAAGAGCACCCGATATTATTAACCACTTCCCGCCGCCCGCAAAGGTATATGAAAATGCACCACGAATATGATTGAAGAAAGTGTCCATAGGGATTGTGTCTGGTTCGGGTGTCTGAGGACGAATTTCCGGGAATTCCTCTTCGAAGGTTCTGGCAGACGGTGAGTCCTCTTTTTCGTCATACCAGGGGTCTTCCCCGGTGCTTTCGGTTTTTACGGTCCCGGTTTCAGGTCGATGCGTGGTTGCAGGCTGATTTACCGCCTGCTGCGGTTCTGACGTATGAACTGAAGCGGTATTTACAGGCATAATGTAGCATATGACGCCTGTGGAAAAAACTGCTTTCTTGTATTTTTCTGCCGCTTCGCGGGTCAAACTTCTCTCTAAGACAATGGGTTTGCCGGTAAAGTATTTTTCTACTCTGGCCTTATCGGTTTTAAACAGCCTCGCAAAGCTCCCCTTTACAGCTTCAATTTCAAACCCCGTTGAAATGCCGCCGCTGATTATTACGTTATAAAGATTAGAGTCCTGAGCTATTGAAGTATCTCCCCAATTCGCTAAACGCACACAACGCTATTATTCCGATTACCGGCAATGTCATCCTGAACCCGCCGCCGGCTATAAACGGCGGGAACAGGAAATAAACGATCACTGCCATTAATGTCAGCCCAAACAACAGCTGTCCATCCCTCAATTGCCTTATTATAAATGAGGCAAACAAGACATAAATAAGCATGAAGCATAATGTAATTGCCAGATCAAATGACCTTACGATTACGATTTGTCTGCCTGATAATTTATTATACGCACCCGGGGATAAGTCAACTCCGGCAAGGGCCGCAGTATCGAGCCATGGAAGCCGCAGCAAGATAGTTCCCGCGTGGGTGACAATCTTTCCTATCGTCGTAGCCGGATACTGCCGGAAGACCTGAAAGGCAATGTCCTTCTTCTTTTTAATCTGCGCCTCAATGTCAGATATTTGCTCAAGTTCACGATTTGCCATACGGTATAAGTCCACCCTACCCTCTAAAAACAATACCTCTACCATGAGGCAGTCATACAGGTTGATTGCCACAATGTCAGTGGATTCGAAAAACCCGTTGTTTATATAATTTCTGATAGCCGGCCCGTTACACACGACCATCAGGGCAATCGTTGAGCCAGCTATCCACATGCGTATCTTTTTTGTATTAACGATGCCCGCCTTACGTGCCGCAATGACCAAAACAGCCGCGTTTAAAATGGGATAAAGGGCAAGCGTCGGTCTCACCTCTGCGGCATATCCAAGAAATACGATGTGAAGGATTAAATAAATCAGGCGCTGTCTTACAATCGACAAAATGCCAAGGCATAACCCACACGTAAAAAACACCGAAAAAAACATATCCGTAAGCACGACAGGCGTAGTGACTATAAAATATCCGGACGCGGTTAAAAACATTAACGCCTGATAAAAAATCTTATCCCCCAAGCCAAGTAATTCCCTGTTAATTACAAAAAGCATGGGATATATGGAGGCAAACAAAAGCGCCTGTACAAAAAACACCCCATATAGCCATAAGTCTCTGCCGAAGAACTTCATAAAAAGGGATAAAAACATAGGATACCCGATAGTCCTGTGATAATCCGGGTCAGTGCCTTTTCCAAACACGCCATAAGTAAGGAAATTCCTCGCCGGCTCTACATAAGTCATTACGTCTGTGCCGTTCATGGCATTTTGGGCGTACTTCCCTTCCGGCATCTGAAGATTGAAGTGTGATGTAGATAACATTATAATTACATAGACTACGTTAATTAACGCAAGGACTATGTATTGAACGATAAGGGGGCGGGATTTATTCGTACCCATTAGAAAGAGAAAGGGACTGTAAACAGGCTCCAGCTCTCGCCACAGCCCATATCACAGTCCCTGTCATAGTGTCAGACTACTTATTTACCAATTATGTGGATTTCGGCACGTCTGTTTTTCGCCCTGCCTGCTTCTGTCTTGTTATCGGCAATCGGGTCGTTGTAACTATGCCCCACGGTCTTGATCTTGTTGGCGTCTATGCCGTTTTTCACAAGCGCTGCTTTTGCTGCCTCAGCCCTTCTTACGGAAAGCCTCTGGTTGTACTTTAAGGTTCCCTTGTTGTCGCAATATCCGTCGATTGTTATGTCAGGGTTCGGATATTTCTTTATTATCTCTGCCGCCATGTCTAACTCAGGCTTAAATACCTTTTTGATGTTATATTTATCGAAGTCAAAGTTTACGATTCTGATAACGGCGACTTCTTTCTCTACCACAGGAGCAGGGGTCGGCGTTGGCGCTGGTGCCGGCGTTGCCACAGGGGCAGGCGGCTTAGGACATAAGCAACCGGCCATATCTGCCGCTTTCTTCGCCATCTCTATGCCTTCTTTCGTCTTGCAGCTTAGGTAAACATCATACGCGTCATCTCTCATCTTTACCGCAGCGTTAAACTCTTTTGGACATTCCTTGTCTTTACCCTCTGCCCTCGCCTTTGCTATCGCCCTATCGGCAGCCGGCAATTCCGACGGGTAATACCACACAGCCCTCTTAGGGGCAAACTCCATTCCCGCACATCCGGTAAATGCCAAGGCAATAACCGGCAACAACAACATCAATATCTTTCTCACAATCCTGTTCATGATTCTCTCCTCCTGACAATTATTTTGTTATTTGAAAAACATCAACCCGCGTTCATGATACCACATCTATATAGTAGTTTGTCAATATACTTAATATTATCTTTATCAGTTTCTGATTATTCCTTGGTTTTACGTATCCCTTTGGGCTATGGCAACCAGCGATTCACCCCATCGTGGGGGAAGAAGCAGACGCCCCGCTATGACTTGCAAGACAGGGGCAGGATAAAATATTATTCTTTGTGCAACCAAAGGTATCCCATCTATATACGGCACATCCCAAAGCCCGTCCGTTCCAGTCCTGAGCAGTGTAAATCCGGCCTTTTCAGTCAGCTCTATCCATTTCGCCGCCGGATATAAGGATACATGCGCAGGGTCGCCATAACCAATCCAGTTATTCTTCTTTAGTGTGTGCCCAATGCCGGATATATTCGGCACGACATACATAAGGATGCCGCGCGGGGTGAGCAGCGTCCTTATGAATTGGAGCGTTTCAAGCGGGTCTTCTATATGCTCAAGGGAGTGAATTGCACATATCAAATCAAATCTATTGTCTGCAATTGCTTCTCTGCTGTCATATAATTGCCTGATCTCAGCATTTTCTTTCGCTATCGCGAGTGCGTCCGGCGATATGTCGTATCCATAGGTCTCATATTTTTTTCGATTAAAATAGCTCAGGAAGCGCCCGCCTCCACAGCCGTAATCCAACACAGAACCCTTTTTTACGTATCTTCGCGCGAGACGGTAGTAAAACCAAAAGGCAACCCGCCCGCCACTCTGCCCGCGCGCCGCATAGTAGGCACGGTCATATGTCGCGCCATCGGCCATATTCTAATGTAACGCTTTAATTATTGGGATGATTTCACTCATATCGTCTATAATATAATCAGCCGCCCTAAGCGTATCAACCGCTCTGTAACCATAACTCACCGCAACGGCTTTAATGCCGGCGGCATGGCCGGCCTCTATGTCGGTGCCGCTGTCGCCTATGATTATCGTTTGTTTTACGCTAAGCTCAAATTGCTCCATCAGCTTAATAATCGGCACGGGCGAGGGTTTTCGATCCGGGCAGCTGTCGTATCCATATACTACTTTAAAATATTCGAGCATCGAAAGTTTGTCAAGCAGGCTCTTTGTCAACGAGAAAAGTTTATTGCTGACCACTGCCTTGTTAATCCCGTGTAGTTCTCCAAGTGTCTTTATGACGTTATTATATGGCCTTGATTTGTCGGCTATATGCATGGTGTAGTGCGAAAGAAAGATGCTCTTTAACCTGTCCTTTTTAACTATATCATGTTCGCCAATTCCAGCCGCCTTCAATAAAAGGTTCTCAACACCTGCCCCTACAAGCATTTTCACTTCATCCAACGTCAGGGGCGCTGAGCCAATCTCACCAAGTGCGTAGTTCACTGAGTCTGCAATATCCTCGATAGAATCAACAAGCGTACCGTCCAGGTCGAATATAACTAACTCAATGGACATCTTGCCCCGTCGGCTTTTTAAGCCTGTTATATTTCTCTAAGCCGACGCATTCCTTAGCGGCCGGGCACCAATCGAGGCATGTAGGCCTCATCTCCCTGCCGATTGTCTTGTTGCAGCCCTTACACTGCGTCTCGGTCTCGTCAGACCAGATTTCATTTCCATGTCCGCAATAGTAGCACTTCAACTCCTCAGGGAATGGATTTCTTATTTCACTGCTGCCTGGACAAGTTTCTTTCATCAATCACCTCATAACTCTATCGTATATACCATTATAATATTATTGTGCCGATAATTTACATGATTGTAATCATAAAGACGGCGGCGTTTCACATAAAAAATACTTTGCTTTTTTTATCTGTATTGATATAGTATATGTTATGAACAGCGAAGCCATGGATGAAGACCCTATGGACGGCGACCCCGAGAGCTATGAATCCCGTGGGTTTGGGCGCAAAAACTCCAGACATACTAACGACGACCCGATAGATGGAAGCGCAAGAGACGGCGGCCCTATGGGACGCACATCTGTCGATATGATCAAACTCTTCGCACGGTATAAGGCAGGCGACTTCAACGAAGAAGCGGCGAGGGAATTGGCCGATGTCTTTAGAGAACTCTCCGACACCGTTGTCTCGATAAAAACCGGCAGTGCAAACGACCTGTTAGATGACGTTGCAGTAAAAGAGGACTTTCTGAATGCCAGAGAAGACTTTACGGATTTAAAAGACGATTTCTATGGCTTAAAAGACGATTATTTCGACTTAAAGGACGATTATTTCAGCCTGAAAGATTCTTATTACAATATAAAAGACGAATATACATCTCTAAAGGCCGAATACGCCAAACTGAAAGAGTTGTATGAACACGACCTCAACGAAGAAAAGACGAGAATAAGAGCAAAACTAAAATCCCTTCAGCGCAGGGTAAGGGTTTACTTTCTGCTGCTTCTTATATTAGTCCTTTTAGGCACACCGCCCTCGATGGACTTGATTTACAAGTTTTTCGGACTGCACTAATACCGCCGGAAATATCGCGACAGCGTTACATCTTCGTAACATAAGACAACCTAATACCACGTATTTACTTAATTATCTGTAATTTCTTTTTTAGTGATTGATTTATATTTGATATTATATTATAATTAATCGCTCATTGTTATTAAGGGATGCGAGGGATATATGCCGGACGACGACAGGCGAATAAAGATTAAGATAGCCGCCAAGACTGAAGATGCGAATGGGCGCGTTGTATTATATGACGGCGTGGCGTCTCATGAAATTGATGAGGAGGCGCTTCAGGGCGTTGTTGAGCGGGCGACGCGCGAAATATGGAAAAGCGATAGAAATGAAGGCATTGCGATTGGGGCAAAATTATATGATTTCATAAATGGAAGCGGCGGCGCGCTTAGTAAAATCATAAACGACGCGGTAAGCAGGCATGAGAACTTGTACATTTATCTTGATGCCCCTCCTGATTTGACCCATCTGCCGTTTGAGCTTATGTGTGATGAGCATAGGTTTTTATTTCTCGATGAGCGGCGGCAGTTAATTCGTCTGGTGCGTGAGGATGGCTGGCATACGAAAATAGAACCTGAGAACCGACCATTAAAGATGATTTTCATGGCGTGTTCACCAACTGACTTGCCGGTACAATCTGTCTTGAGTTTTGAAAAAGAAGAGGAATTCATTATTAAGGCGACGGAGCGCTATGCGCTTGATATAAGATTTGAAGATTCTGGAAGCGTAGATGGCCTTAAAGATACGTTGATTGAGAATGCGGGGTGCGATATCCTGCATATCACCGGACATGCCGATTATGATAAAGATAATGGCCCTATATTTTACATGGAGGATGAGACCGGCCTTTTAGAAGGAATAACGCCGGAGGTATTGTGAGATTTTATTAAAGACAACCCGCCGAGGATGTTGTTCTTGTCAGGATGTTATACCGGCGGGGGAGACGACAAGGGAGCCAGCGGCTCGTTTGCCTCTCAGATGGCAAAAGCGGGGATTCCTGTTGTTCTTGGCTGGGGGTTGCCGGTATCGGACGCGGGCGCGACGGCTGTTGCCGCCGAAATATATTATTCGCTATCAATCGGCGATGGGATTTCAAAGGCAGTTCAGAAGGCGAAACAGTTGTTCGGGAATACTTATCATACGTGGCCGTTATTGAGAGTTTTTACAAATGGAGAGCCGCCTAAGGCATTCATCACAAAGGGGCAGCGGGTAAGACATCACACAACGCGAACGAGCACGTATGAATATCTGGAAGGGACGCAGGTCAAGGTTATAAGACAAGGGTTTATTGGCCGAAGGAGGGAACTCCAAAAGGGCGTCAGGGCAATTAAAGGTATAGGCGGCAAATACGGGGCGATTATCCACGGCACGGGCGGTAACGGCAAGAGCTGTCTCGCTGGCAAGTTGATAGAACGCTTCAGAGGCGACAAGGAACTCTTTGTCATTCACGGGGAAATTACTCAGGCCAATATAATTAATGGGTTAAATAAACTTTTCAAAAAGATGGGAGTCAAATCAACAAAGGCAATCTTGTCATCGGACGAGTCCTACGAAGATAAAATAGATGGTTTATTTCAGGGCGCGTTTAAAGAAAAGCAGGTTCTGATATATTTCGATGATTTCGAGCAGAACCTGAAACGAGTAGGCAACGAATATATTTTAATGCCGGAGCCGCTTGAGGCGGTGAGGCCGTTTCTTGTTGCGTTGGATTGGGCTGACCATCAAACTAATCTATTGATAACGAGCCGCTATCCATTTAAGTTAGTTGATAGCATGGAAGACCTGCCCGCGAAGAAACTTGCGGCAATCCCCCTGATGGCCTTTAAAGACGCCGATTTGAACAAGAAGATTGCCGAGCTGACTGCTATTTCAAACAGCGAACACAAAGACCTATACTTAAAATATGGCGGCGGCAATCCACGCCTCCTTGAGTGGTTTGAGACGATTGCCAAAGAAGAGAGTAAGTACGACCTTGATAAATTAGAGGCAGCGATACGCGGTAAGGAAGAAAAGTTCATTGAGGAGCATTTAGCAAACGTTATAGCAACCACGGTTGGAGTGGATTTCAAGAAATTCTTACAGCAATCCTCAGTATTCAGGATACCGGTAGCTGAGGGGGCGTTTAAAGGAGTGGGCGATACCAAATTTCTAAAAACCGGCGTCAACCTCACACTCCATGAGCAGGAGACAATCGGTACAGTCGCTTATTATTGGGTAACGCCGGTAATAAGACAAAGGCAATGGGCCGAACTCAACGACGACGAGAAAAAACGAACCCACGAAAGCGCATACAAATGGTTCAATGATATTCTAAATGAATTTAGAAACAAGAAAAAACCACCCGAATACAACCACTTGCAAGAAGCTGTCCACCACGCCCTCGAATGCGGCAACATAAGAGGCGCTTGCAAATACGCCGTTACACTTGGTAACTACATGAATGAGCTTTTGTTATATCGCGATGAATTATCTTTACAGAAGGTGGTGGCGGATAGAATAACCGATGATATAATCAGGGAAGCGATAGAAAAAAAAGATGGATATGTTTCTGGATTACTAAATAACCTTGGAGAGTCTTTTAGAACTTTAGGCGAACCCAAAAAGGCGATTGAATTTTATGAAAAGGCCCTTGCCATTGATTTGGCTGCATACGGTGATCAACATCCTGAGGTTGCAATAAGATATAGCAATATAGGGACAGCATGGAGAAATCTCGGTGACCCCGCAAAGGCGATTGAATTCTATCAAAAGGCCCTTGCCATCGGTTTGGCTACATACGGTGATAAACATCCTGATGTTGCAATAAGGTATAACAATAGGGGGTGCATGGAGTGAACTAGGCGACCCCGCAAAGGCGATTCAATTCTATGAAAAGGCCATTGCCATCGTTCTGGCTGCGTATGGTGATAAACATCCCTATGTTGCAGGAAGTTATAACAATATAGGGACAGCATGGAGAAATCTCGGCGACCCCGCAAAAGCGATTGAATTCTATGAAAAGGCCCTTGCCATCGATTTGACTGTGTATGGTGATAAACATCCTGATGTTGCAACACGATATAACAATATAGGGCGTGCTTGGTATGACCTCGGTCAACCCCAAAAGGCACTTGGTTATGTAGAAAAAGCATATGCGATTCTTGTAGCTGCCTATGGTGAAGAGCATCCCCATACAAAAGGCGCAAAACGTGGGCTTAACATTTTAAGAGAAAAGCTCAACAAACCGCCCACACCCTGACCGAAGAATAGTAATAACAAGTTGCAGCCAAATGAGTAAAGAGATTTCCAGAGTCTGTAGTCTGTCATTCCCGCCTACGAGCGGGAATCCAGTTCTTAATAACGAAATGCGCTCAAAAGTAAAAGGACGCCATGGATTTAGACCAAAATGCGTCCACAAAAGTATTAAGATTTCTATAACAATCGAATCATCCTGAACAATTGAATCATCCTGAGCTTGTCGAAGGATGCTCCTTTTATTTCGCACGTTCCCATAAATCGGTAATCCTTCGACAGGCTCAGGATGATTCTTTAACGGGCGATGATTCTTTTAACAGGGTAATTGTTACTTCTAAGTAAGCGTCAAGAAAACCGCATCTTTACAAGAGAAAAGT
This sequence comes from Nitrospirota bacterium, assembly GCA_015233015.1. Classification (GTDB taxonomy): domain Bacteria; phylum Nitrospirota; class Thermodesulfovibrionia; order Thermodesulfovibrionales; family Magnetobacteriaceae; genus Magnetominusculus. Next base: position 26,745 of record JADFYO010000049.1, read on the forward strand.
TAGCTGTCATAATGAGCCGAAAGAAGGAGGTTCATGATGACGAGCAAAGGGAAGAAGGGATCAGTCTCAAAGGTATCGGGCAA
>JADFYO010000004.1 GCA_015233015.1 Nitrospirota bacterium
TAGCGTCCCTTGTGCCATAATATATTCACCTCGTTGGTGTTAGTTTTTTGTTCCACAAACTTATTCTAACATCCCGTTCCCACGGGTAACAACGAGGTTCCCTTCTTTTTTTGATGGTGAATCAGGGCCATCCCGTCCCGCCGGTCGCGGCCTTTTTTTATCGGATGTGTTATAATATGCAAATGTGGTAAAATCCCAAGCGTTTTGAAGGAGCGGTTACGAAATGTTGAAGAGAAAAGATAAGTACGTTGTGGCAGTCGTCGGGGCTACCGGCGCTGTGGGCGGTGAGATGGTCTCAATCTTACAGGAGAGGAAATTCCCTGTGTCAGAGCTTAGGCTCTTCGCCTCCGATAGGTCGGAAGGTAAGAAAATAGAATTCAAAGACGACGAGATTAAAGTCGAAGTCCTCAAAGAAGACGTGTTTAAAGGCATTGACATAGCCCTGTTTTCTGCCGGCGCCCAGAGGAGTAAGGACTTCGCACCCTTCGCCGCCAAAGACGGCTGCGTAGTAATTGACAATTCAAGTGCGTGGCGCATGGACCCGTCAGTCCCCCTCGTCGTCCCGGAGGTTAACCCCGATGACTTGAAAAAACACACCGGCATCATCGCCAACCCCAACTGCTCTACGATTCAAATGGTCGTGGCTCTAAAGCCTATTCACGATAAGGCTAAGATTAAGAGAATTGTTGTCTCTACATATCAGGCAGTATCGGGAACCGGCGCAAAGGCAATGGACGAACTGCTGGAGCAGACCAAGTCCCTGTTGAGCTTTCAGGATGTAAAGTGTAATGTCTATCCCTATCAGATTGCCTTTAACTGCCTCCCACAGATAGATGTGTTTTTAGAAAACGGCTATACTAAAGAAGAGATGAAGATGGTCAACGAAACCCGAAAGATTATGGGCGACAACTCTATTCAGCTAACGGCAACAACGGTGCGCGTGCCGGTATTTCGCGGACATTCAGAATGCGTCAACATTGAGACTGAAAAGAAACTGACTGCCAACGAGGCGCGGGCTATTCTGGCCGAAGCCCCCGGCATTATCATATTTGACGCCCCGGACAAGGGCGTCTATCCGCTTCCTATCGACTGCGCGGGCAAGGACGCGGTCTATGTTGGGCGCATACGTGAAGATGAGTCAATTCCATCGGGCCTCAACATGTGGATTGTCTCTGATAACCTCAGAAAGGGCGCAGCCCTGAACGCGGTACAGATAGCAGAGAAGCTGATTGAATTTGCCCAATAACCAGATTGACAGCGGGTTTCAAATGGCAGGGCCGGAGGACTTCCCCCGTGTCCCCATTGTCCTTGACGGCATATCCTCGCGCTTTATCGGCAGCAATCTAATAATCCCAAGTTATTTAGAAGATAACAGGCTCAAGGTCATCATGGCAAGGCCGTGGGACGCCGGCACCATAGACGCACTCTCCGTGGCAACCGGCTACGAAATAGAGGCCATGGGGGCGGACGAGGCCGAAGTCCGCGAATATATAGACAAGTTTTACAGCAGGGAATCAAATATCAACAAGATAATCGAGGACATGACCGATGTAAGTTTCGACACCATTAACGACTACGACGAAGACGTTGACCACCTCAAGGGACTTGCCTCCGAGGCCCCGATTATAAAACTCGTCAACCTTCTTATGTCAAGGGCAGTCCAGGCCAGGGCAAGCGATATTCATATCGAACCCTTCGAGAACGAGCTAAGGGTACGATACCGCATAGACGGCGTCCTGAAAGAGGTCGAGTCCACGCCGAGAAAACTCCAGCCCGCCATTATATCGAGAGTAAAGATAATGGCCAAACTAAACATCGCCGAGAGGCGACTCCCTCAAGACGGCAGGATAAAATTAAAGATTGCCATGAAAGAGATAGATATGCGCGTCTCTACCGTGCCGACGCTCTACGGCGAAAGCATTGTGATGCGCATTCTCGATAAGGAATCCATCGTCATAGATCTAACGCAGCTGGGTTTCCCCGATAATATCTTAAGCGGTTTTAACAATCTGATAACCAAGCCCCACGGCATTGTCCTGGTCACAGGACCAACCGGAAGCGGCAAGACCACCACTCTCTACGGCGCGCTCGATAAGATAAATTCGCCCGAAAAGAAAATAATCACGGTTGAAGACCCTATAGAATACCATCTGAACGGCATAAACCAGATACAGGTAAAGCAGCAAATCGGCCTTAATTTTGCCAACACCCTGCGCCACATCGTCAGGCAGGACCCCGACATAATAATGATAGGAGAGATAAGAGACGTCGAGACGGCGGAGATAGCCATTCAGTCTGCCCTGACCGGGCACCTTGTGTTTTCCACGCTGCACACAAACGACGCCCCATCGGCGGTAACGCGCCTTATCGATATGGGGGTGGAGGCGTTTCTGCTTACTTCCACGCTTCGCGGCGTGCTTGCGCAGCGCCTCGTGCGCATAGTGTGCGACAACTGCAAGGTCATAGACGAGGAGGCGGCCTCTCCCGATGAACTCGCGCTAATCGGCCTCAGCCCCGATGTCGTTTTGTATAAGGGCACGGGCTGCGAGCAGTGCGCCGGGACAGGGTTTTATAGCAGAAAGGGAATATTTGAGTTTCTTGTAGTGGATGACGTATTGAAAAAGGCCATCTTAAAAAGCACCGATTCGACCGAACTCAGACATATCGCAAAGAGGCAGGGGATGAAAACCCTGATTGAAAGCGGGGCGGAGAAGGTCAGAGCCGGCCAGACCACAATATCAGAGGTACTAAGAGTAACACAGGAGGTATAGCATTCCCCTATTTTACTACAAGGCGGCATCATGGGAAGGGGAGCAGCGCGGCGGCGTCATCAACGCCCCCGACGAGGAAACCGTCATAAGCACCCTCAAGGACTCACGCCTTATCCCGCTTTCTATAACGCGCTCCGAACCAAAGGGCAGGATTGAGATATTCAGGACCACCGGCTCAAAGGAAGTCCTCACCTTTACGACCGAGCTTGCGGCATTGCTTGGGGCCGGGCTGCCCCTTGACAGAAGCCTTAGTATCTTAGTCGAGGTCTCAGACAACAACGCAATGCGTTCAATCATTCAATCGCTCTTAAAGACCATACGAGAGGGCAGCTCATTTTCGGAATCCCTCTCTAAACATCCAAAGGTATTCACGCGCCTCTACATTAACATGATAAAGGCGGCCGAGTCCGGCGGCGTTATCGAGGCCGTTATGGAGAAGCTAGCCGATTATCTGGAGACCTCGGGCGAGCTGAAAGAGCATATAATTTCGGCGATGATATACCCGGTGCTTTTGGGTGTAACCGGCTTTGCCTCCGTGCTGATATTACTGACCTATGTTATTCCTCAATTTGCAAAGATATTCGAGGAGATGGGAGAGACCCTCCCCCTGCCCACTCAGATATTGATGACGATAAGCGGGTTTTTCAGCGATTACTGGTGGGCGGTTGTGGGTATAATCGCTATTGCCTTCGTCGCGTATAAAAAATACTCGGTTACGGACAATGGCCGGTATAATATAGACGCATTTAAGCTCAGGGTATTCAGGGGAATAGTCGTAACGGTGGAGACGGCAAGATTTTCAAGGACGCTGGGGACACTGATAAAGAGCGGGGTGCCGCTTCTGGAGGCCCTCAGAAACGTAAAAGACGTGATAAACAATCTGATCATAAGACGTGCCATCGAGGAAATCATAAAGGGGGCGAAGGAGGGGAAGGGACTTGCCGGACCGCTTGCGGCCGCTAACCTCTTTCCCCCGCTTGCGATTTCTATGATGAAAGTAGGCGAGGAAACCGGAGCGCTTGACGATATGCTTCTGAAGGCGGCGGCAACATACGAAAAGACCCTCAGGACAATGGTGCGAAGGCTAATAAGCATCCTCGAGCCGGCGATGATACTGGTCATGGCCGTCGTTGTGGCCTTTATTGTAATCTCGATGCTAATGGCCATATTCAGCTTAAATGATATTCCGATGTAATCAGGACAGTAATCAGCTAGGCTTTACGCTCATAGAGCTGACGGTAATGCTGCTTATTATGGCCATTGTGCTGTCGATAGCGGCCGTAAAGCTGACATCGAGAATGCCTGAGACGGTACTGAAATCGGCGGCAAGGACTATGCTGGCAGATTTGAGATACGCCGCTGTTATTGCCTCCACAAAGGGGAAGGATATAAAACTCACAGTTGACCTCAATGCCCTGACATATACATTTAATGACAAGACAAGGAGTTTCCCCGAAAACACAAAAATAGTAATCACCGACCCCGAAGATGGGCAGGTAAGAAAGGGCCGCTGGCACGTAGTGTTTTATGCCGGAGGAGGCTCAACCGGCGGCGAGATTGATTTGTCCGTCAGAGAAAAAACCTATAAGGTAACTATCGACCCGGTGGCCGGGGCGGTGATGACGAATCACTAATGCCGAAATACACTCAAGGAGATAAAAGGATTTCCAATACTCATCTTCCTCTGAAAAGCCGCATCACATTCTGCGGGCTGCCATCGTTTTGTATAGTTTTGGCCTTGCCTGCCCTTAGTAAATACGCGGGTTTTCAGGCAGTCATAAGAGGGAAACTATACAAAATGGTACATTTTGTATAATCTTCATCGTTAAAATAGTTGGAGTATCTGTTGCTACGGTGACTCGGCTCTTCTACCAAAAGGTGTTTTACAATAGGTTATACTAAAGACATGAGACCCGTCTCTCATATCCTTAACTTAGCTGCAATTTACCATATGTCGCCATACGGTAAATACCACACCAGCCAATCTTAGCAGCGGATGTTCGCTGGACATTTCAATACCCAACCAGCTAAAAATAGCTATACCTTATAGTGGACGGTCACTATGTTATTTCTAACACCCCGGCTTGTGGTTATCTCCGCTGTTCATGGAGTTTTTAGGGTTGGAGAAAAATATTTGCATATATACCTCTACCTTTATTCTACCTTATTCATTGAATGACTTGTCAATACCACGTTCTCTAATTTAAGTCCAAATGGTTAACATTAGACAATTAGGATTCTTCTGTCTAGTTTTCAGAAAATGATCGCCGTATTCCAGCATTCGACCGCTGAGGTTATCTTGTCCTGTGTTCCTGCGCTTTTACAAATGCCCGTAGCACGGCGTTAATGCGGGTTTGATAGCCTCTGCCGTCATGTTTGAACCATTTCAGGACATCAGGGTCTAAGCGCAACGTTACCATTGACTTGGTTTGAGGCATGACAATTTGAGCCTTATCAAACCAGTTGGCATCGGGAATAAACGTGTCGGGGTCACTGGCAACGGCTTGTTCGATTTCCGTGTCTGTCATTGCCGCAACTCGTGCCCAATCTGTCTTGTCATTCGTCGGCTGCGCTTGCTTTAATGCGCGCGTAATACGCTTCCTGTTCATGGGTTCCTGCCTTTCTTGCACTTATTATACGGCGGGTTTCCCCGCGCTGTGTGTAAATAACAAAAATCAAAACGCCGTTGACCTCGCCATACGCACCTATGCGCCGTTCGCCATAATCGCGGCGGGTGTTCGGCATAATCGCGGCGGGTGTCCGGCATCTCCATCGTCTGTCCGTCAAAAATGAACCTTGCCGCTTCGAAGTCGATTCCATGCTTCGCAAGGTTTACGGCGCGTTTCTGTTCATCCCATTCATATGACATAATTATATTTACATAATGTAGTTACTATTGTCAATACTTTTTTGCACCACCTTTCACGCGTGAAGATATTGCTGTTCTCTTATTTCCTGCGACGTAAAGCCTTTCCGTCCCCCAGCCTTTGACCTTTCAAGGGCGACTGCATAATCTGCAGCGTCAAAGAAAAAATCATTAAACCTTTAATCGAACTTTATCCCGATAAGCGCTTCCAGTGGTTCGACAGTCATATCTTTAAGCAACATACTCACCTCCGCCAACTCACTTGTAATCCCGCTGTAACCTTAATGTACCAGATAGCGGGATATGGCGTCAATTTTGTGTAGGGGGCTTAGGCTTTATCTCCCCAGAGAAGCCTGTCGCCGGGCTGAAGTTTTAACAGTGCCTGTAGCCGCTTACTTTTTATTAATACACCACCTTATCATCTTTCCACTCCCCGGCGTAATTAGCGCCATCAGGACAGGTCATCGTCCCCTGCCCTTCCCTTTTCCCATCTTTCCACTCCCCGGCGTAATTAGCGCCATCAGGCCAGGTCATCGTCCCGTGTCCTTCCATTTTCCCTTCCTGCCATTGCCCTACGTAATTAGCGCCATCGGGACAAGCCATCGTCCCGTGCCCTTCCCTTTTCCCATCTTTCCACTCCCCGACATAATTAGTTCCATTAGGCCAAACCATCGTCCCCTGACCTTCCCTTTTCCCATTCTGCCACTCCCCAATGTAAATAGTTTCATCAGGGTAAGTCCAATTCCCTTGCCCTTCTCTTTTATCATCTTTCCATTCCCCGACGTACTTAGCCCCATTAGGCCAGGTCATCGTCCCTTGCCCTTCCCTTTTCCCATCTTTCCACTCCCCGGCGTAAGTAGTTCCATCAGGGTAAGTCCAATTCCCCTGCCCTCCCCTTTTATCACCTTTCCACTCCCCGGCGTAATTAGCTCCATTAGGCCAGGTCATCGTCCCTTGCCCTTCCCTTTTCCCATCTTTCCATTCCCCGATGTACTTAGTTCCATCAGGGTAAGTCCAGTTCCCTTGCCCTTCCATTTTATCATCCTTCCAGTCCCCGACATACTTCGCTCCATTGGACCAGGTCATCGTCCCTTGCCCTTCCCTTTTATCATCCTTCCATTCCCCGACGTACTTAGTTCCATCAGGCCAAGTCCAGGTTCCTTGCCCTTCCCTCTTGCCATTGTCCAACTCCCCGACGTACTTAGTTCCATCAGGGTAAGTCCAGGTTCCTTTCGCTTCCATTTTTATCACCTTCCCATTCCCCGGCGTTCTTAGCTCCATCGGGTTAAGTGCGATTTATTTGTTCGGCGTAAACCGGCAAACACAACGTGACGCTGCCGCCCACATAGTCCCCTACGCATTTTTACCTTTTCTTATCACCTTGTCCGCTTCAGAAGTTGAGCACGGATACGAAGGGCTTAACATACAGCCCTTTTATTTTGTAGCATAATCAGCCCGGAAATCGCAATAGAGAATCAGCAGTGTAAACCATCAAAAAAGAGGCCAAATTAACACATACGCTGCCTTATAATTAATCTCAGGCAAGTTATCGCGTAAGTCCTTTTCTTTTATATGCAACCATTTGGACAATCTCCCGATTAGTAAAGCGCTCGTGTACGTCCGGTTCGGGAATGCCTCCCCTTCTGTTTGAGTTGTGGACAGGGATTGAAACGGCATCGTAGTATTTATATATCGCCTCGGAAGGGGCTATGGCGGTCTTGCCGGAGATGCCTGAAACACTTACGGGAAATACCCAGTCAGGCAGCTTATCCGCTGGAAAACTATTAACTAACCGTGCGTCGATTACCTTCATGCCCGTATAAAAAATAAGCGGAAACTCAGGGTCGAAAACGAAAACAGACTGCTCGGGGGATGCCTCTTTCTTAAGGAACTTCACAATGTCCTCAAGACGATTGGTATAGGACGTTGTAATCTCAGAGATCAAATCCACAAGTGTCAGCCGTGGGGTGTGCCTGCCGTTAAAGGGATATGCCGTGGGGACAAAGTTGGTGGTGACCAGCACTATCGTCAGGGCAGTTCGTAAGAGCGCGGGCTTGACGTATCTGATTATCAGTCCGGCTTCGATAATTGCAAATACAGGCAATAACGGGGTAATGTAGCGCAGGTTCTGCCCCGGCCCAAGCGACATGACAAACACTTGCAATAGTATGATAAGCCAGAGCAATTTCCCTACATCGGCCTCAACCTGAGGTTCGCCGTCAGCGGCGGGGGCGCCTTTGACGCGGTGATAGATATGATAAATAACCGGTAATATAAGCAGAATAAGAGGAAAGCAATGAAAGTGTATCTCTTTTGAGTAAACCAAAAGCCCCTGAATGAAATTCACGTTCTCCATGTAAGCGCTTTGTCTTAAGGGCCTCGCGTATAAAATCCACGGCAGGCAAGCGCACACAAACAGTCCAAGCCCAACGCTAAGACGGTAAAAAATCCCGCCATAGCGCCTCCGTATAAGGACAGCCCAAATCCCTATGGCGATTAAATTGCCGGGCACTACGACATAGTTGCAGTAGAACTGTAAACACAACGCCGCGCCAACATGCCAGACGCCTCGCATAGTATTGTGTTTTAAAATAATGTAAAGCCCGTAAATAAGCCATATCTGGCCGAAAATAATCAACGAATAGTAGCGTCCCTGTCTTGCGTGAAGGATAAAAAGTTCTGTCGAGGCAAAAAAAATGGCTGAAAGCACAGCCTTTTTATAATCGCCGGAGATACGAAAGGCCAAAAACATAAGGGCAAAAACGGAGAGAAATCCAACTATGGCGAAAGGCAGGCGTGCCGCGGCGGTTGACTTGCCCATGAGAGAGAAGGAGGCCGCCGCAAGGTACTCGCCAAGCCACGGCCTCCATGTCCAGATATGATTTTCATTGGAATCCACATTCTGGCCGTACAGGGTAATCGTGTTCCTGCCGTCTGTGTTAAGCGGCAGACCATACTTTTCGATATTCAGGGCAAGGAGGGCTGTCTCGGCCTCATCCCCCCATAAAGGTCTGCCGCCAAGATTGTAAAGCAGCGTGAACACACTGAAGATGGCCAGAACCGCTATATATATTTTTATAGAGTTCGGGGGTAAGTTCACTTCGAGCCTTGTTTTCTCTTATAGATGACGAATTTTTCTTTCTCGTCAGTAGTGAAGTATTCATATTTATCAGGGTCGGGGATGCCGCCTGCCCTTTTAGATTTATGGACTTCGATTTCAATCGGCGTGAAGTCCTTAGACAAATCATTGGGGATATTATCCGGTTTCAGGTCAAATACGCATGACGGGCCGGCCGGGAAAAACCAGTCCGGCACCGGCATTTTTTTAGTGTCGATATACCTGCCGTCGATTATCTTCATATCCGTGTAGAATATCAGTGGAAACTCGGAATCGAAGACCAAAACGGAGTCGTTTGGGGCGGCCTCTTTTTTGAGAAATGCAACGACATCGTTAAGCCTGCCTGTGTATGGCGAGGCAACAGAGCGCATTAAATTAATTACAGGGAAGGCAGGCTTGTGGCCGTACCGAAAAAAATACAATCCAAAAATCGACAACAGATTTGTGAAACAAATGAGTCCAACCAGCACATACCGCGGCAGTGCGGCTTTAACATATCTCGTAAGCAGCAAGGCCTGAAGGATACAAAACACAGGGATAAGATGCGTGAAATAACGTGAGTACAATCCCGGCGCAGCTGAAATTATAACAAGCTGAACTGGTATTATAATCCACAAAAAAAACTCCAGATCTTTATGAACCGGCTCTGCTGGCGTTTTCCCTGCGGCGATTTGACCGGTGCCCCATAATCTCCCGAATATCAGGTACCCTGCAGGGATTAACAACAGTATGAATGGAAACATGTGAAAGTTTATCTCAACCGCATAGTAATGAATCTTGGGAATATAAAGCCTGTTACTGACCTGTCCGGCCTGGCGCCAGGGCTTTGCGTAGAGAAGCCACGGCGTTACCATCGACGCAAACGCCGCAAATCCTGAGATGACAGAACGCCAGAGGCGCTTGTTGCGTTGCTGTGCAAGGATTGAGGTAAATACGATGGCTGTGATATTCCCTATAACAAGAATATAGTTACAGTAAAATGTAACTGCAAGGGCCAAAGACATATGAACTGAGCCGCGTCTGGAGCGTCCTGCAAAGAGATGATAAAGCCCCAGTATCAGCCAAATCTCCGCAAAAATCACAATCGAATAGTACCTGCACTGTCTGCAATGAAGTATAAACATCTCCGATGTAACAAGGCACAGCGCGGCTATAATAGCCTTCTCGTGGCTTCCGGTCATTTTATACACCAAACGGGTCAGCAAAATGACACAGAAAAAACCAAATGCCGCAAAAGGCAGCCTCGCCGCGGCGGTTGACTTGCCAAAAATGGAAAAAGACGCCGCTGCCAGATACTCTCCAAGCCACGGCGTCCATGTCCAGACCTGCTCTTTATTGGCGTCCACGTTTGGGCCGGCGAAGGTTATCAGGTTTTTGCCGTCGGAGACCTTTGGAAGTCCATGCTTTGTTATGCTTTCGGCTAAGAGCGCGGTGGTTGCCTCGTCTCCCCACAGGAGCCTGTCGCCAAGGTTGTAAAAGAGCGTAAGGGCGGCAAATACGGCTAAAGCCAAATAAACGGCTGCCCTGTAAGCGTGTTTAATGTCCGCTTGTGAGTTCACTTCGTGCCTGCTTTTCTCTTGTAGATAACGAATTTTTCCTTTTCGTCAGTAGTGAAGTATTCATATTTATCGGGTTCGGGGATGCTGCCCGCCCTTTTGGATTTATGGACTTCGATTTCAATCGGCGTGAAGTCTTTAGCCAAATCATCGGGGATATTATCAGGTTTCATGTCAAATACGCATGACGGGCCTGCCGGGAAAAACCAGTCCGGCTTCGGCATTTTTTTAGTGGAGCAATACCTGCCGTCGATTATCTGCATATCCGTGTAGAATATGAGGGGAAACTCGGTTTCAAAGACCAGAATGGATTCGTTTGGGGCGGCCTCTTTTTTGAGAAAAGCAATGACATCGTCCAGTCTGCCCCTGTACGGCACGGCAATAGAGCGCATTAAATTAATTACAGGGAAGGCCGGCTTGTGGCCGTACCGGAAAAAATACAATCCGAAAATCGATAACAAATTTGTGAAACAAAGGAGTCCGACCAGCACATACCGCGGCAGTACGGCCTTAATATATCTTGTAAGCAGCAAGGCCTGAAGGATACAAAACACAGGGATAAGGGGTACGAAATACCGCACAAACAGTCCCGGCATAATCGAAATTATCGCAAGCTGCAAGGGTATTACTATCCACAAGAAAAGCTCAATATCTTTATGAGCGGGCTGAGCTTTAGTTTCTTCAACCGGGATGTGCCTCCCGCCGCCTGAAAGCCGCCTTAAAATAAAATACACGGCAGGGATTATCAGGAGCGCCAGGGGAAACATGTGGAAATTCATCTCTACCGCATAGTAATGAAGTTTGGGAATATAGAGCCTGCTATCAAGCCTCCCGGCCTGTGCCCATGGCTTTGCGTAGAGAATCCACGGAGCGGCCATCGACGCAAATGCCGCAAATCCTGAGATTATATAACGCAGGAGGCGTTTTTTATGGCGCTCCCGTACGAGCAGTGCGGCAGATGCGACGGCTACGATGTTCCCTATGACAATGATGTAGTTGCAGTAAAATTGGACGGCAAGGGCCAAAGACATATGAAAGGCGCCGCGCCTGCCGCGTCCCGTGAAAAGATGGCAAAGCCCCAGTATCAGCCATATTTGCGCAAATATCACAACCGAATAGTACCTGCACTGTCGCGCATGGAGGATAAACAACTCCGATGTTATGAAACACAACGCCGCTATAATGGCCGTCTCGTGGCTGCCATAGATTTTATATACTAAGCGGGTAAGGAAAACGGCGGAGAGAAATCCAACTATGGCAAAAGGCAGACGCGCCGCCGCAGTTGACTTGCCAAAAACAGAGAAAGACGCGGCCACAAGGTATTCGTCAAGCCAGGGGCGCCATGTCCAGACATGGTTTTCGTTGGAATCGACAGTATGCCCATAGAGGGTAATCGTGTTCCTGCCGTCTGTGCTCACCGGCAGGCCATATTTCATCACGTTTGAGGCAAGCAGGGCAGTCTCGGCCTCGTCCCCCCAGAGGATTCTGCCGCTGAGATTATAAAAGAGTGCCGCAGCGGTAAATATAGAGAGAAGGATATAAACGGAAGTAGTGCCGCGTCTTACGGGTGTTGTCAAGTCTGTTTTTTCTTCCGGGCCTGAAATGCCCTCAATGGCAGTATAAGCCTGATTGCACGCTCAAATAACAGATAATCCATTGTCCAGTTGATTACCACCATCAGGCGGTTGCGAAAGCCTATCAGGTTAATCAGGTGGACGATAAGCCAGAGTATCCACGCGAAAAAGCCCTTGAAGGCCCTCTTGCTTACCAGCGCTACGGCCGTATTGCGCCCGATTGTGACCATCGCCCCCCTGTCTTTATATACAAAGGGCGTTGTCTGCGTGCCTCTTAGTTTGCGGATTATGTTTTTCGCGGCATGTGCGCCCTGTTGAACCGCCACCGGGGCGGTCATAGGAAGCTGCCGTCTGGCCTCTTCCATCGAAGAGAGGTCTCCGATGACCGATACCTCGTCACGGCCCTGAACCTCAAGCGTGGGCAGCACCATGAGAAGCCCGTTTCTCGCGGTTGGCAGTCCCCAAGTCTTTGCAACAGGGTCAGCGCATATGCCGGCAGTCCAGACAACGGTCTGCGTGGGCAGGATGTTTTTGTCTTTGAAATGAACGGTATCGGGCGTGACCTTATCCACTATTGTCTCAAGCATGACATTGACCTTCATACGGTATAATCTGTCAAGGGCGTAATCGCGGAGTATTTTAGGAAATGACAGCAGCACACTGTTGGCAGCCTCGACGATAACCACTTTTACGTAATCGAAGTCGATGGCCGGGTAGTCTTTTCTGAGCGGGCCGTGAATGAGTTCGGCCAGTGCTCCGGCGAATTCCACACCCGTAGGCCCGCCCCCTACAATCGTAAACGTAAGCATCTGTTGTCTTTTGTCGTCGTCTATGTTTCTGGAGGCAAGCTCGAAACATTGCAGGATGTGGTTCCTTAGGGTGATGCCCTGTTCAAGGGTCTTCAGTTGAAAGGAGTTTTCGGCCGCCCCGGGTGTGCCGAAAAATTGAGTGGAGCTGCCGGTTGCAAGGATAAGATAATCGTATGTAATGGCATATTCATCGCTGAAGACGGTTCGCTTGTCTAAATCAATCCGGTTGATCTCAGCGAGGACGAACCTGACGTTTTTAAATCTTCGCAAAATACTTCTGACAGGATAAGCAATGTCCTCAGGCTCAAGTTCAGCCGCCGCTACCTGATAGAGAAGCGGCAAAAAGGTGTGATAGTTATTCCTGTCGACAAGAATTACGTCAACGGGCTGATTGGCAAGGGTCTTTGCCGCCCAAAGCCCGCTGAAACCTGCTCCGGCTATCACAACGCGGGGTCTCATGTTCTATTGCTCGTAACGGGGTTTCTCATTCTTATATTATATCAGTTACTGTTTTAATTTTCCACAGCTATGTGATATACTGACAGTGTGTAAATTCATCGATAAATAGAATTATATATTTAGATTATGGGTCAACAAAAGAAATGACAAGGGTGGCGGGTGGCTGTATGAGAAGAATGGTGGCTTCATGAGAAGGATAGCTGTAAAAGAAACTTATAAAGACGGGCAGGTAATAATTAAAGAGGGCGGCTATGGCGAGGGCACGTACTTAATAATCTCAGGCAAGGTTGCCATCACCAAAAAGATGGATAACGAGAATCTGAACATAGCGCTGTTGGAACAAGGCGATTATTTTGGCGAGATGAGTTTTTTAGACAGACAGCCGCGTTCAGCCTCGGCAATTGCCGTAGGGGACGTGCAGCTTGGGCTGATAGACAAGGATTTTCTCGAAGAGGAAATAAACAAGACATCTGAGGAATTTCGCCATATACTCAATACTTTGACGGCTCGGCTGCGAAAGACATCATCTCTGTTGCTAAAGCTGACCGCAGAGAATCACGAACTGAAAAAACAGAAGTAAAATGCCTGTTGCCGGTCTGTTTCCCGGCGTTAGCGCGGCTGACCCAAAGGAGACACTGAAAAAGGGCGAGGGCGCGGTGGATGAAAGATTTATTAGTGGAACGGGGGTATCCCTGTGCAGGGGTGTCCCTGTACAATCGGACGATGCTGCTTAAGGCGGGTGGTGCTATTAAAATAATATTATGTGTTAACAGGTCTGAGAGACGCTGCCCTACATTACAAGGGTATAATCCCGACACCGGTCGATAGCGTGTTTGAAGGTTCAAAAATAAAGAAGCTTATCGCCGAGCTTAATGAGGCTAAGACCGAAAGCGGCCAGTCAAAGGCAATAGAAGCCCTCGTACTTTATGGCAGGAAGGCCTATCCCCGTATAATCGACGCCTTTCGAAACAGGCGTCTTCATCAGACAAGATTTAAGACGGTTCTTTTCCGGTTATGCGACGCCCAGTACCTGCCCGATATATTGCAGCTTATCGGCGACCCATCTGAGGAAATACGCAGAACGGCAAAGGAATTCATTCTGAAAAGATATGCGGAGGCGGCAGCCAGTCTGTTGCTTGATTACCTGAAGAGCGACGACAGCGGTTACAGAATGGCTGCCGTTGACTTATTATGCACAATAAAGAGCCAGGCCTGCGTGCCCAGGCTTATGGCGATGTATGGGGAGAGCGACAGTGAGCTGAAGAAGAATATAATAAGAATATTAGGAGAGACTGACGCCCCCGGCATAACAAAATTGTTGATCAACGCCTTGTCTGACAGCTCGCTGTCTCTGCGCATTCAGGCGGTACGCGCACTTGCGGTGATAAAAGACCCCGAGTGCATTATCCCTCTTACGCAGCTGCTGACCGAGGATGACACGCTCTTAAAGCGTGCCGTGCTCGATGCCCTCATAGCAATAGGCGATAAGAGTGCGGCCGCGGCGGTGCTTCATTTATTGAAGGACATTGACCTTGTCATAAGACAAAAGTCAACCGAATGCGTAATACAGCTTGCGGATGCAACCATTGTCCCCGATATCATAAAGCTGATGAGAGATAAGGACGTAAACGTAAGGCGGTGTGCCGTAGATGTATTGAATAATATCAGGGACCCGAGCACGGCGGACAGCCTTGTGGCTGCCATGAAGGACTCAGATTGGTGGGTAAGGCAGATAGCTACGGACGCGCTCACAGAGGTAAAGGGCGAGAACATCATTAAATTCTTCATTACTATGTTAAAGGACTCCTCGGATGTAAACATGAGGCGGTGTGCCGTGGAGTTTTTCAATAAAGTTACAGACCCTTCCGCTCTGGAACCTCTTATTTCGGCCTTGACCGACGCCGACTGGTGGGTCAGGGAGAAGGCCGTTACGGCGCTGGGTGTGTTAAAGGACGAGCGAGCGGTGGCAGCGCTTTCAGGTGTTATCGACGACAGCGAGATAAAGTGGGTCATACCGTCGGCGCTTGCATCGATAGGCGGCCAGAAGGTTATCGAACCGCTGTTTGTCCTGCTTTCCGATGCGCAGAAGCGCGTTAGAGTAGGGGCTTTAAAGGCGCTTGGGAAGTTAAAAGATCCCGGCACGCTTTCTAAGCTAAAGGAGATGCTCGACGACGAGGAAGGCGAAGTGCGCCTCGAGGCAGTCAACGCCCTTAAGGCACTAACCGGCAGGGTCTTTAAGTCTGGCGAAGGAAAGCCGCAGCAGCCGCAGCAGACCCTGAGCACAATGATGGGGTTTGTGCTTCCCGAGGGGTCTATTCAAACCGAGGCAATCCTTGTCCTGGATTTGTGCAACTCCACTGGCATAGCCAATAAGTATGGCGACCAATTTGCCCTTGACCTTACAAAGATACTGACAGAAAAGGTACGTCCTGTCGCAAAAAAAGAGAGTTCCCGGTTTATGAAAAGCACGGGTGACGGTTTCCTGATAACCTTTCCAAAAGTTCCTAACGCGGTTCGTTTTGCCTTCACCCTTCTGAAAGAAATAGCCGCGCACAATGCGACGACAGAAGATGACTCTGCAAGAATTCAGCTGCGCTTTGCCATAAACCAGGGCGAGACGAGAATAGACGCCAAAGGGGACAGGCTTGGCGTTGCCACCAATATGACGTTTCGCGTAGAGGGCATCAAGTGGGAAGATTTGATCTCTTTGGAAGGCGGAATGACAAAGGATGAGCTGCCGTTGGTTGACCGCGTCCTGGTAACAGAACACGTTATAGAAGACGCGATGAAAATGGAAGGAATGAAATCCCGGCTTGTGGGATTATTTGACCTGAAAGGCATCAGCGGCCTTCACAGGGTGTATCTTATCACAGATACGCAATAGCTTGTCAGCGGCCGCATTGCGGTTTCTTAATTATAAAATATTTGACAATATCCGGCTTATTTTTCGTGCAATGGCATATATAACACCATAGATAAACAATGGTATTGAAACGATATTGCCCCAAACAGGTAAAGTTTCTGCCGTATCTGAATTGGAAGGTGACGAGATATTTTTATCGCTTACCGGCAAGGCAATGTTCTTAAAGTATTTTAGAGTAACTTGTGTAAAAAAAATCCGCTTAATGTTTAAATCGTGTTTTAGTATCTTAAATGCCCCATAACTGAAGCCGTTCTCAGTAAGTTCGATAAACATTTGAAGCGGGCATAGATAGTGCTCCAGTGCCCTTTCCATTTCCGAAGTATTGGAAAACACCTTGTACCGCTTTTGTATATTCTGAACAATTCTATCAAATAATAATCCTGCCGCTTTCATGTCTTATTCTACCACGCAGGGAAGGGTTATTGTAAGCCGGTGCGCAAAAAAACCGTCTGGCCTGTCGGCAATCTCCCGTACCGGCAATGGGTGAACACGCGGAGAAAGCATTTTCACTGAGGACAGTGTCTGCTGTAAGGGCGTAGCTTATCCGTCAGCTTTACGCTTCGACTTTGAACGCAACGTCTGCTTTGACTCTGAATGTGCTGACTTTCTCATGTTCCATTTTGACATCGAACTCGGCAACTCTTATACGGGTTATTCCTCTGAGGCTGGACTGGGCTTCCTTAATGAGGTTAGTCGTGGCCTCTTCCCAACTGACTGGAGATTCGCCAACTAATGTGATAATTTTCGATACCATGTCTTACCTCCTTTTCTATCGGATAAGTAACACATCCTCTGGTAGTCTGAATATCATCCACATCCCACCTACGCATCCCACCTACGCATCGCAGCTACGCCCTTACAACACCTGATGATAGTATAGCTCAATAGAACAGAGTAAATCAAGATACCGGTTATTTTGCGCCGGCTTGTTTCAGGCGGTTCCACATCTCGTTGATTTTTATATCGCTGTTGCGTAGTTTTTCCGAAAGCACCGCCGCAAGGTTTTTGTAGAGTTTCAGGCAGAGCTTAGGTTCGGAGTTTCTCAGGATAACGTCGCTTATGGCGATGGTAACACAGTCGGTATCGGCCGTAGCGGCGGCAAAACGCGGGGATGCGTCCATGACTGCCATTTCGCCAAAACACTCCCCCGCTTTCAGCACTGCCAGCAGGGTTTCCTCCTCGCTGTCTTTAAATGCCTTCGTTATCCTTACACTGCCTGAGATTAAAATAAACATCTTTGTCCCTATGTCGCCTTCGTTAAAGATGCAGTCGCCTTTTTTATAGGTCTTGTATGTGCTGATAGAAATTATTTTAAGCAGTTCCTCTGTGGTAAAATCTGAAAAAAACGTATATTTTTTTTTGAGCGTTTCGGCAAGTACCGTCTTGTCGTAGTTTCTGATGCTTGATATGTTCTGGGTGCGCTCCATATCCATCTGGGCGGCGTAGAGTTCGAGGATGTCGGCGAACTCGCTTGCCGACTGGCATCGAAGTTCTTTTTTCTTTTCAATGGCCTTCATGATGAGTTTGCTTAACGATGCCTCGAGCAGCGGGTTGACCTTATGCGGCATGACCGGCTCTTCATTAAGTATCTTATCCAGGAGCTCATGGATTGCGCCTGCAATAAACGGCTTTTTACCGGAGAGGAACTCATATGCAAGTACCCCAAGCGAAAACACATCGGTTTGTCTGTCAATGCCTGCGCCGTTAATCTGCTCAGGCGACAAGTAGGCAGGCGTTCCCTTAAGCCCCCCCTGTGCAGCCTGTTCTTCGGCCGAGGATGCGAGCATAGCGATGCCGAAGTCCATTATTTTGATGTGAGAGTTCTTCAGCAGCATAATGTTGGCAGGCTTTATATCTCTGTGAATAACGCCGTGCTGGTGGGCATAGTGCAGGGTGCGCCCAACGTCGATTAAAATCCTGAGTTTCTCCAGAAGCGGCATATCCGCCTGTTCTGACATGGCAGCCTTCAGGGTAATTCCATCGATATACTCGAGAACGAGATAATGTACGCCATTGTCCTGTCCTACATCGTAGATATTGGCTATGTTCGGATGGGATAATTTGCCGGCAATCCTGGCCTCGTGATAAAAATGCCCGATGAGTTCGTTTTTTTTCTGAGCAGCGTCGATATTTTCCATTTTGACAGTCTTTATAGCGACGATTCTGTCAATAATCGTGTCATGGCCGCGATAAACCACACCCATAGCGCCTTCACCAAGTATATCGAGGACTTCATATCTGCCTATCTTCCCAAACATAGCAGTAGTATTATAAATTAAATACCCGGAAAGAAGCACGAATGAAATCATTAAAATCCCCCGATATCTGAGATACGAAAACCATAGTTGTATAATACAGCCAATTCTGATATAATGTGGGGGGATGTGGATTGAGCGCATGAATTGGTGATAATATAAGACTATGAAAAGTAAAATGAGGATGATAGCCGGCGGCCAGACGGACAAGGGCATGAAAAGGCCAAAGAACGAGGATAGCTTTGCCGTTGAACAGGAAGCGGGGGTTTTGGTTGTTGCCGACGGCGTAGGCGGGTCGGCTTGCGGGGAGGTTGCAAGTAAAATGGCCGTCGATATTATTGGCGATTATTTCAGAAATGATGAAAACACAAGTGCAGCTCCCGGCATTGACAGCTCCTCAAGCGCAATTGCGTTGGCCGTCAAACGGGCAAACGAGCAGATCTATAACACGGCAAAGGATGACCCCAAACTAAGCGGCATGGCAACTACGGTAGTGGCAGCCGCCTTAAACGGCGACAGACTAAGCATCGCCCACGCCGGAGACAGCAGGCTCTATCTCATAAGGGGCAATACCATAGAGCAGCTCACCGACGACCACTCCCTTGTTGCGGAGCAAATCCGAAAAGGCATGATGACAAAGGAGGAGGCACACGAAGTCGGTATGAGAAACGTCATCACTCAGTCGTTGGGATTTACGCCCGATATAGATGTCGATACCGACGAAATGACCGTTTATGACGGGGACGCGCTGCTGTTGTGTTCGGACGGGCTATATACAATGGTGCCGGAGACGGCAATTCTGCACACCGTTAAATCCTCCATCGAGCCTGCACGCGTGTGCGAGAGATTAATCTATCTGGCAAACAAAAAAGGCGGACGGGACAACATAACAGTGGTTGTCGCGTATATTTTCAGGAAAACTATTTTTTCTTTCATAGATAATTTCATAAAATGGATAAGGAGGTAGGAAATGGCTAAGATATTGCTGAAGTTTAAAGAGGCTGCCCTGAAAGAGATACCGCTGGATAAAGAGGTTGTGACCATTGGAAGAAAGGCGACAAACGACATACATGTGGATAATCTCGCGGTATCGGGGTCGCACGCGAGGATATTTAAAAAAGGCGATCAATTTTACATAGAAGACCTCAGCAGCCTCAACGGGACTTTTGTAAACGGCAAAAAGATTTCCGTATGCACCCTCAACGACGCCGACATTATCATCATAGGTAAACATACGCTTAATTTTGTATCTGAGACACAGCCCAAAAAACAAGCCGAGCAGTCCAAGGACAAAGATTTAATGGACGAAACCATTATGATTGACGCAAAGCTCAAGGATGAGATACTCTCAAAGTCCCCAAAAGCCGACGGTGCCAAGGCGCAGCCGATGAAAGATATACTGGGAGGGCTTGTCGTCGTCGAGGGCACAACCGAGAAAAGGGAATACGAACTTACCGACAGGATAAGCACAATCGGCAAAGACGCAAACTCCATGATAAAGCTCAAGGGGTTTTTCGCGCCCAAAGTAGCCGCCCTGATAAACAGGAAAAAAGACGGCTATACAATAAGCTCTCTGGCCGGAGGCAAAGGAGTACGGGTAAACGGCAATGACGTCGAAGGCCAATATAAACTCAATGAAGGGGACGTGATTGAAGTATCCGGCCTCAAACTCCAGTTTTACGTAAAAGAAAGTTAGAAGCACCGGCTATTGCTAAGCGAAGCCTTGCCCTGTCAGGGAACTCTTAGGATTCAGTCCCGCCCCAAAACACAGGTACTTGCCCGTTTAACCGCCCTTTGACAAAATACATAGAATTTGCTACACTTGACGCTTGATGGTGTGTTAATGGCTGATTTTCCAGAGAGGATTGAAATGCCGGGAGGATTAAAATGGCAAAGATAGACGCGTTTTTCAAATTAATGAACGAACAAGGCGCCTCAGATCTACACATGGTTGCCGGGTCGCAGCCAATTTTACGTATTCGCGGCGAAATGGAACGCGTAAAGTATAAAGAGCTGGACAACGACGAGCTGAAGTCTATGCTTTACGAAATAGCCCCCGAGGAAAAAATAAAGGTTTACGAGGAATCGGGAGATGTGGACTTCGCCTACGAGGTGCCCGGGCTTGGCAGGTACAGGGCTAATTTCTTTCAGCAGAAATGGGGCGTAGGGTCGGTTTTCAGGTTAATCCCCAGTAAGATTGCAACGGTCGAGGACCTCAATATCCCTTTGGTGTGTAAGAGGTTTGCCCTGCTTCAAAAAGGCCTGGTGCTCGTTACCGGACCAACCGGAAGCGGTAAATCGACGACTCTGGCGGCAATAATCGACTACGCGAATAAGGTCCGTAAAGACCACATCCTCACAATCGAAGACCCGATAGAATTTGTCCACAAAAGTCAAAGCTGCATAGTCAACCATCGCGAGGTCGGTCTTCATACAAAGTCATTCGGCGCTGCCCTCAGAGGGGCGCTACGCGAGGACCCCGATATCATACTCGTTGGAGAAATGAGAGACCTCGAGACTATCCAGCTCGCACTCGAGGCGGCCTCAACCGGACATCTCGTCTTTGGAACCCTCCATACGCAAAGCGCCACCAAGACCGTTGACAGGGTCGTAGATGTGTTCCCCGCAAACCAGCAGGCGCAGATACGCACCACGCTCTCTGAGGCGCTTAAAGGCGTAGTGGCTCAGAATTTATTCAGAAGAATAGATAAAAAAGGCAGAATAGCCTGCCTTGAAATACTTATTATCACCTATGCGGCGGCCAACCTGATAAGGGAGGCCAAGACACCGCAGCTTGCCTCGGTAATGCAGACGGGGAAAAAACTTGGGATGCAGACGCTTGACGACGCTATTTTAGATTTACTGCAAAAGGGCTGGATATCGCCCGAGGAATCATACGAAAAGGCCATCGATAAGAAGCGCTTTATCCCGTTTCTCAAGGAACCGCCGCCCGATTTTTAACGTTATTATTAAAATGTCAGCTGAGGAGAGATAACCTATGACAAAAAACGAGATTGACTCGATATTATCCACAATGCTCGAGAGTGCCGCTAATGTGTCCGACCTGAACCTGACGGTTGGGAAACCGCCGCAAGTCGAGGCAGCGGGGCAGCTTTTGCCGGTTGAGTTCGACGATCAGTCGTTGAAATCTCTGACGCCTTTTCAGACCGAGGTGTTTGCCCTGCATCTTGTCAACTCAGACAGGAGATTAATTGAGAATCTGATAAGGCAAGGCTCGTGCGATTTGTCATATTCGCTTCCCGGCAAGGCCAGGTTCAGAGTGAATATTTTCTCTCAGCGCGGCACATATTCCATCGTCCTGAGAAAGCTCGAGACACGCATTCCCACGCTTGCCGACCTGAAAGTCCCAAAGGTCCTCGGCATGATAGCCGAAGAGAAAAACGGCCTCGTCCTTGTCACCGGCGCAACCGGAAGCGGTAAGTCATCGACGCTTGCCGCAATATTAAACATCATAAACGAACAAAAGGCCGTTCACGTGTTGACCCTCGAGGACCCTGTGGAGTACATGCACCCCCACAAGAAGGCCACGTTTAACCAGAGGGAATTGGGCGTGGACTTCGACACATTTGCAAGCGGGCTGAGGGCTGCCCTGAGACAGGCCCCAAAGGTTATCCTCGTTGGTGAAATGAGAGACCGCGAGACGGTGGAAATCGGCATTACGGCAGCTGAAACCGGCCATCTTGTCCTTGCCACCCTGCACACAATCGACTCTGGACAGACGGTTAACAGGATAATCGGCATGTTCGATAAGGATGAGGAGGTGCTGCTCAGGCACCGTCTGGCAGATACCATAAGATGGATAGTGAGCCAGAGGCTGATGCCCAAAGTAGGAGGCGGAAGGGTTGCCGCCATCGAGATATTAAAGACCAATATTCGTGTAAAGGACACGGTAACAAACGGCGAGTCGGAGGGGAAGACCTTTTATGAAATAATCGACTCCGGCGAGACCTACGGGATGCAGACCTTTGACAAGTCCATAATAAATCTCTACAAGGCGGGGCTGATAAATGAAGAAACAGCGCTTGCCTATTCATCGAGAAAGGCCATCGTAGGCAGGGGGCTGGATATGATAAAAAGCTCCAAGGGCGAAAAGACTACAGACATCGAAGGCCTGAGTATAGATAAAGACTATGCCAGGAAGGCGAAAAAATAGGAGGCCGTGAAATGCCAGCCGATAAACCCAAAGAAGTAGAAGCAGCCGACGCCAAATTGGCATTGGTCTGCGACGACAACGTTGAAAGACAAGAGACCCTGGAAGACGTACTGGGAGACCTTGGCTATAGCGTTCAGATAGCCGCCTCCCCTGAAGATGTGTATGACAAGCTGAAATATAACCAGTACAGCGTATTATATCTACATGACAATTTTGGCGGTGGAAACTCCGAAAACAACGAGATTCTGGAATATATCCAATCTATGCCGATATCTGCAAGGAGAAGGACATTTGTTGCACTGGCGGGGAAAAATTACACTGCCCTTAACCATATGGCGGCCTTCGCAGAGAGCGTCAATATCGTTATCAACGAAGCCGATATGCAGGAAATCAAGACGATTCTAAAGAAATCCATAACAGGTAACAACTTGTTTTATAAGGTATATAACGACATCCTTCACGATTTTGGCAAGGCATAGCCATTGTTAACGCCTATGCCGCACCGTGCCGGAGGGCAGTCGGGGCCGTGCCACGGGGGGAATATATACAGCCTTGCCGCCGGCCTCAAGACCCTGGAGAGAAAGATACTGGACTTCAGCGCGTCTGTAAACCCGCTGGGTATATCCAAAAAGGTGAAGGCTGAAATCCGGAAAACCCTGAAATATCTGCCCGCTTATCCCGACCCTGACTGCACACTCCTCTGCCGCCGGTTATCGAAAAAAACCGGCGTCCCCGAGAAAAACATAATGTGCGGCAATGGAAGCACCGAGCTGATATATCTTATCGTGCGGGCAATTAAACCCGCCAGGGCGCTTATCGCAGTCCCGGCTTTCTCTGAATATGAACGGGCGCTGACAGTAAATGGCGTAAAGGAAATACAATTGTTTCCAATAGAAGAAAAAGACAACTTCAACCTGAACGTCGAAGGTTTTATAGAAGAAATGAAAGACGCCGACATCGCCTTCCTCTGCAATCCTAACACCCCAACCGGAAGCGTTTTGAAGAGAGACGCCGTGATGTCCATAGTGAAGCACGCCGCCCGGTCAAACTGTTATATAGTCGTCGATGAGGCATTTGTGGATTTCGTCCCTGAGGAGAGCGTCAGGAGCGAGGTATGCAGCAACCCGCGGCTCATAGTGCTGCGGTCTCTGACGAAGTTCTATGCGCTTTCTGGCCTGAGGCTTGGGGCTATTTTTTTTCACGATGATGTCGCGGCTGCCCTTGCCGGCAATAAGGAGCCGTGGTCGGTAAACACACTGGCACAAAGGGCAGGCGCCGCCGCCATAAACGACAAGGCCTACGAGGCGGAGACCTTTAAATATCTGAGGAAAGAAAAGGCCTATATGGAAAAAATGCTGAGAAAACTGGAGATTTATTTCTATCCATCGGAGGTAAATTTTTATCTTATAAAAGATGAAAGGGCGCCGGTTCTCTATGAAGAGCTAGGAAAACGGGGGATTCTCCTCAGAGACTGCGGGAATTTTAACGGCCTCAGCGGCAATTATCTGAGGATAGCCGTAAAGAGCCACAGAGAAAACGCCGTGCTTTTTAGAAATATTAAATCGATACTTTATCGATACAGGGGAAAATAATCATTGACAATTCCCTGTTCAATATCTTACCTTAGTATATGTATTTTTTAAAGGCATATAAAAGTCCACAAAGTGCGGGTGAGTCGAAATGTCGCTGTTAGAAGACTTAAAGAGACAGATATTGCTGGAAGGTCTTGACGATGAGGAGTTGAATGCGGTCGGGCAGATGCTGGAGCCGGTAAGGTTTTCCAAAGGTGACCCGGTGTTCAGGGAGAACGAGCCTACTCAGGGTTTATATATGATCAAGGCGGGCGAAGTCGAGATAACGAAGAAACTGCCGATAGACCTGAAAACTAAGATGCTGATAACCGTACGAAACACACAGAACTGCTGTGAGATACGTAAGACCCCATACGGTTGGAGGCAGATCTTTACCACATTGATGGACGGGCAATTTTTTGGTGAGCTGTCCGTAATTGAAGGAAAGAAAAAACATGGCGCTGACGCCGATGCTACCGAGGACACTGAGTTATATCTCATGCGTCCCGATCAATTCGCAGAAATAGAGGTTTCGGCACCGGCAACGATGTTAAAAATACTACGCGTAATTGCGAGGGTTTCATCGAAAAATATGCGTCATCTTGACAAGCAGCTGCTGAGGCTCTTGATAGGGATTTAAACATCGGGGAGAATAAATGAATGCCTACGCTTGAAGATCTAAAACAACAAATGCTCTTTGACGGCCTTGGCGACGATGAACTTGCCGGGCTGCTCCCGAATATCCAGAAGGTTACCGTTCCAAAGGGTAACTATGTATTCAAAGAAGGTGACCCTACTAAGGGTATCTACATGGTACATTTGGGAAAAGTCGAGGTAAAGCGTAAACTCCAGCTGGATACAAAATCAAAGATGCTCGTAATGTTGAGAAACATTCAGAACGACGAGATAAAACACACAGCCGAAGGTTGGGAAACCCGTTTTGGCCTGCTGGGGAAGGGTCAGCACTTCGGGGAGCTTTCTATTCTGGAAGGAAAGAAAAAGCACGGGGCAGAGGCTCTTGCCCTCGAAGATACGGAGTTGTTTATCTTTAAGACCGAGAATTTTACAGGCCTGGAGGCCACAAATACCGTAACGATGATAAAGATAATGAAGGCAATCGCCCGGGTAATGGCAGCTAACGTTCGGGCAGTGGATAAGAAAATCCTGAAGGCCCTCACAGGGCATTGAGCCGGGGACTGAGCCGGAATTTAGCCGGATATTGAGCCAAAATTGAGATGATCCAGCCGTTTTTTCCATTCAAAAAGACTTTTTTTCTCATGCCGGAGCTGCGCGTTAATGACAGATGAGAGACCTGCTATATGAAAGGCGTCACAACAGAGACAACAGAGCTGGCTAAACACATCACGATGGTCATACTGGATGTGGATGGGGTGCTTACGGACGGCTCAATCATGCTGGATAACGAGGGCAACGAACTAAAGACATTTAACGTAAAGGACGGCCACGGCATAAAGATGCTTTTAAACGAAGGTATCAACGTGGCAATAATCACAGGCAGAGTAAGTAAGGCGGTCAAAATGCGTGCAGATGAACTTGGTATAAAAGACGTATATCAGGGCTGCGCGGACAAGGTAGCCGCATACGAAGACCTCAAGGTTAAGTACTCGCTGTACTATAAAGACATAGCCTGTGTTGGCGACGATATTGCGGACATACCTCTGATGACGCGGGTGGGGCTGCCGGTTGCCGTAGGGGACGCCGTTGAGGATATAAAACCATTTGCCCGCCTGATTACGGCAAAAGGAGGCGGACGTGGCGCTGTGCGGCAGATATGTGATTTTATTCTTGAATCCAAAGGAATTCTCAAAAGGATAATAGATGACTACGGTAAGGCTTAACCTCCCGACTATACTCACCTTAAGCAGGATATTTGTAATCCCCGTGTTCATATATATTACGCCGATGCATCCGGTATGGGGGGCGGTGGTGTTTGGCCTGGCTTCGATAACGGACTTTCTGGACGGTTATCTAGCGCGGCGTTCGGGACAGATTACCCAATTCGGGATTATTATGGACCCGATTGCAGACAAGTTTCTGGTAATATCGGCCTTGATTGTGTTAGTCGATATGGGCAGCCTTTCTATGTGGCTTGCCATAATTATCATTGTGAGGGAGTTTTTGGTTACTACGCTGAGGGTTGTTGCCCTTACGAAGGACATTGTGATTGCCTCAGAGCTTGGCGGGAAACTAAAGACGGGCGCTCAGATTGCCGGTATTTTGTGCTTAATCCTGGAGAATTCTCTTTTTGATATAAACCTCTATGGAGTTGGACTGGTTATGATTTGGCTTGCCGTGGTGCTTGCCGTGGTGTCTGCGGTTCAATACACGATAGGATTTTGGAAAAAGATATGACGGTATTTTTTATGATAGGGGCGTTTGTGCTGGGTTCTATCCCTTTTGGGGTGATTATTGCCAGAACAAAAGGGATAGACCTCAAAAAGACGGGAAGCGGCAACATAGGGGCCACTAACGTACTGAGAAGCGTTGGTAAGGGGGCGGCTTTGTTTACCCTTGCCGGAGATCTGTTAAAAGGTGCGCTTGCGGTTATGTTAGCCAGATATCTGTCGCTTGGCGAGGCGGCCGCTGACCTTATAGGGATATGCGCGATACTGGGGCATGACTTTTCTATGTTCTCCGGGTTTAAAGGAGGAAAGGGAGTGGCCACAAGCCTGGGTGTGCTGTTAGTTTGCAGCCCGGTTGCCGGTGGCGCCTCTGTGGCGATATGGCTTATCGCGCTCTCGATATGGAGATATTCTTCCCTGTCTGCGCTTTTGGCCTTTTTCTTCGTTCCGATGAACATTTATCTGTTCGATTATTCGGCGAATAAACTCATCTTAGGGATAACAATCATGTTATTAATAGTCTATAAGCACAGGGCCAACATAGAAAGGCTGCTCAGGGGCACTGAGCCGCGGGTAAGCAAAAAATGACAATAGAAGATGCGAAAAAAAGGCTCTGCCTCGCCCTCGATGTTGACAGACTAAGCGACGCGGTGCGATTAGTGGAAAGGCTCCGGGACAGAGTAACACTGTTTAAGATAGGGTTTCAGCTGTTTACAAAGGAGGGGCCGGAGGCCGTGCAGGCAGTGCGAAGGCTTGGGGGCCGGGTGTTTCTGGATTTGAAATATCACGACATCCCAAATACGGTTGCGTCCGCGGCGCGGGAAGCCGTAAACATGGGTGTGTATATGTTTAACGTCCATGCCTCTGGCGGGAGTGAGATGATGAGAGCGGCAGTCGAGGCGGCCGCTTCCCAGTCACAGAAAAATAATACCCCCATGCCGGTTATACTTGGCGTAACCGTGCTGACGAGCCTGAACTATAAGATGCTTGAAGAAGAACTCTGCGTAAGCAATACGCTGTCAAATCATGTAACGCACCTTGCGAAACTGGCAAAGGACTCCGGCCTTGACGGCGTTGTTGCGTCACCGAGGGAGATAACGGCCATACGGGAGCGCTGCGGCCGCAGCTTCACAATCCTGACGCCGGGGATAAGACCCCCGTGGATTAATGATACCGACGACCAGAAAAGGACGGCCACACCGGCTGAGGCCATAAGGCTTGGAGCGGACTACATCGTAGTTGGCCGCCCAATACTCAAGGCAGACGACCCGGCAGCGGCGGCAGATAAGATATTGAGAGATATGGCCTATTATAATGTACCATTGAGAATATAGAATTTTGAATAACCGGCAGAGTGTTTGGGAAGCATGTGAAATATTAAGCGTGTGCGCTGGTTGTGGTAGGAGTTTAGGTAAGCCGGTAAGTTTAAAGTTTAATATTAAAATAAACCTCCAGTCTATTTTTGATTAATTCATTGGAAATCTATATATATTCTAAAGTGGCAGCTCTAAGTCGAGGGTTCTCAGTAAGGTTTCGATTTATGGTGTCATAATAAGCGTCTAACTTACTAACACACAGAATTAATTCGTCAGATGTCATCTTTTTTGTAATTTCAGTCTTAAAACATTCGTCAGATTTTAATTTCTGCTGAAATAGAGCATTATCATCAAGAGGTTGTTTGGGTTGCGCGTCTTTTTTATCATCCACAGGAGGGGCTATTGTGATTGCTTCGGAATCACATTTTGTCTCTTCAGACATAGTTTGAATGTTGTTTGCATGAATACATTGCGATTTGTTTCTGTTACAAATATAGCTGCCCTGCTTAACGTAGCAATCGAATGACAATTTTTGACCATTTTTGAGTAGAATCTCGACAGCGAAGCTGCTCGGAATAAAAAGACCATTGAGAAGGATAACTCCAAGTAATATCAAAAAATGCTTTTTTGCTTTCATAACTACCCTTCCTCTATATCTACTTAACCAGCCCTAACAGCCTATATAGTAGGTCTATAGCCTTTGGATTAGTCAGCAGGAAAGTAAGGCCAGCAAGATGAAGTACATCCGCATTTTGGCCTCTAACAACAGCAAGTCCGCTTTAGTGACCAGTCCTGCGACGCTTGTCTCCTGCGCCCTCATATTATTTAATAAACGCCTTTAGCATAGCGAACATTGCTAATAACTGTCCGGCCCAGAAGAGAAACATCCATTTCAATGTTTCAGATTTAACGGATTCTATTTTAAGTTCGAGTTTGGATATGTCCTCTTTAGTCGCAAGATGCTCAGTGCTTGTTTCCTGAGCTGCCTTAATCGTTTCGGATAAGCCCTTTGCCTGTGCCTCTGAAAAACCAGATGATTTCAGCGCCTCAAATGCCTTCAACGTGTCAAATAGAACGGTTGCCATGGTTCCTGCCCTCCACGTCTTATTCTAACATATCACCATGATATATTTCAATAGCATAATGTGTCCTAAATCCACCATCACATTAAAGGGTATCCATGTGAAATCCCGTGGATACTGCCTCCAACCATCTCCAAACATTATTCCATCGTGAGAAAAATATTTTCATTAATGTAAAAGTGTTATGTCTAAAAACCGTTGTATAATGATACGTTACACTCTTTTCCCATAATTTTGATGGTGGATTTAGGGTGTCTCATAGATATCTTATACTGAGTTGCAACCATATGAGTAACGATTCTCATATAGAAGAATCATCCTGAGCTTGTCGAAGGATTTCCGATTTATGGGGAAATGCGAAGTAGAGGAGCATCCTTCGACAGGCTCAGGATGATTCAACTCTTTTTACTTCATGAATGTATTTTCGTTTTAATAATTAATACTGGTAAATTCACATGGAATCATGTACAATAGCGAATCTGGAGAGGTGTCCGAGCGGCTGAAGGAGCACGACTGGAAATCGTGTGCGGGGTCTAAAAGCTTCGCCGAGGGTTCAAATCCCTCCCTCTCCGCCAGTACTTTCTTTTATGCAGTTGGGTAATGGCCCTGCGCAACAGGCAGGTGTGAACCCCGTCAGGTCCGGAAGGAAGCAGCGGTAAGCATTATGACTGTGTGCCGCAGCAAGTCTTTACCCGGCTGCATAGAGGAAAGTACACCTGCACAACACAAGAGGAGCTTAGAATTGTCAAGTGAAGTTCTAGCCAAAAAGCCATATGAAGTTCTGGCCAGAAAGTGGAGACCGCGAGGATTTGACGACCTCATCGGCCAGGAGACGGCTGTGAAGATCCTGAAAAATGCTATCTTGCAAAACCGGATTGCCCACGCGTATATCTTCTCCGGCCCGCGCGGCGTTGGAAAGACGTCAGCCGCGAGGATCTTCGCAAGGGCGCTTAACTGTGTCGACGGCCCCACACCTTCGCCGTGCGATACATGCCCTAATTGTGTCTCCATCAGGGAGGGCTCGTTTCTCGATGTTATAGAAATCGACGGCGCCTCAAACAACAGGGTTGACGAGGTCAGAGAACTCAGGGAAAAACTGAAATACGCACCCTCAGGCGCTAAATACAAAATTTATATCATAGACGAGGCACACATGCTCACTTCCCAGGCGTTTAATGCCCTTTTAAAAACGCTGGAAGAACCCCCGGCACATGTTGTCTTTATCCTTGCCACCACAGAACCAAAAAAGATTATAGCCACCGTGCTCTCGAGATGCCAGCACCTGCCTTTTAAGAGAATTGGCATGGATAAAATCGGGCAGCGCCTCAGGGTTATCTCTGAAACCGAAGGTTTTGACATTACTAATGAGGCAGTTTTGGCCCTGGCAAAGGCCGCAGACGGCAGTATGCGCGACTCTCTCACGCTGCTTGACCAGATCGCCTCGTTCTCTTCCAGTATCAGTGAGGACGATGTCTCTGCCCTGATTGGAATTTCAAATATGTCGTCAGTTGCCGCAACCGCAGCGGCCCTCATGTCCGGTGACAGAAAGCAGATACTTGAAATCATCGCAGACCTCTACGAAGGCGGTATCGATCTGTTGTCCTTTACCCGCAGCATGATAGAATACTTCCGGGACGCCCTTGTTGCCGCATGTTGTGGGGGCGGCAGAAGTCCGGCAGCGTCAGAGGAGGCTCTGACCGTAGTGCTGAGTGAATTGTTAAAGGCCGAGGGGATAATAAAAAGCGCTGAGCTGCCGCGCGCGGCACTTGAGATGTGCCTTATCAAAATAAGTTTCCTCAGTTCCCTCAAGACCATAAACGAGATAATTATTGACCTTAAGGCCGGTGCCTATTCCCCTAAACCCAAACCCGCAATAATTGAAAAACAAGGCGGCGAGGCGGCAAGGCCTGTCATCGCAGCGGCTGCCGAATTGCCAGAATTGCCAGAACAGCAGCCGGTGCCGCAAGAAAACTCCGATGATATAAGCACACCGCCTGTCCAGTCAGACAGCGGCTTATGGGACAAGGCCATAGACAGGATTTATGACGCCTCGGCCCCCCTATGGGGTGTGCTCAAAGACGCCGTGGCCACAGTTGAAGACACCTCGGTTAAAATCGTCTTCAACGGAGGAAACGCCATCCATGCAGATTCGGTGCTGGAAAAAAAGGCCATCATCGAGGGTATTCTCATGGAATTGTCGGGGAAAAAATATAGTGTATCTATAATCACAGCCAAAGCTGAAAAGATACGGGAGAAAGATTTAAGAGCCGAGGCCATGGCCAATCCTGTGGTCAAAGATGTCCTGGATTTATTCGGAGGCGCTGTAGTAGAAGTGAAATCTGTCAATAAACGCTGAAAAATTAAGGAGGCACTATGTCAAAGAAAATGCTGGGAAACCTCATGAAAGAGGCGCAGAAACTCCAGGAAAGAATGATGAAGATGCAGGAGGAAGCCGCTCAGAAAACTGCCGAGGCCAGCTCCGGCGGCGGAATGGTCACAGCGGTGGCAAACGGCTCGGGACAGCTTATCTCCATCACAATCGACAAGGAAGTCGTAAACCCCGACGATGTCGAAATGCTCCAGGACCTCGTCGTAGCCGCGTGCAATGAGGCAATAAAAAGGGCGCAGGAGCAGGTACACGAAGAGATGTCTAAGGTGACCGGCGGCCTTCAAATCCCGGGAATGCCCGACATATCCAATTTCTTTGGGAAATAAGGCGTATTGTGGCCGAAGTTCACGGCATAATTGACACACTCATAAACGAACTCTGCCGTTTGCCCG
Organism: Nitrospirota bacterium; assembly: GCA_015233015.1. Lineage (GTDB taxonomy): Bacteria > Nitrospirota > Thermodesulfovibrionia > Thermodesulfovibrionales > Magnetobacteriaceae > Magnetominusculus. Next base: position 31,619 of record JADFYO010000004.1, read on the forward strand.
GTATCGGCAGGAGGACTGCCCAGAAGCTGACCTTTTTCATTCTGAATATGCCAAAGTCCGAGGCGTTGTCCATAGCCGGGGCAATTGTCGGAGTGAAAGAACGGGCAGGCTTTTGCAAGACCTGTTTTAACGTTACGGAGTCTGAACTCTGCTCTGTTTGCAGCGATAGCTCGAGGGACAAAACAAAGATTTGTGTCGTAGAAGAGCCGGGCAACATTGCCGTCGTCGAAAGGAGCCGCTCCTTCGACGGCCTGTATCATGTGCTTCTTGGGGCATTGTCGCCCATTGACGGAATAACCCCCGACAGGCTTAAAATAAACGAACTGTTGGCACGCGTCAGAGAAAATCCGGTCGAGGAGGTAATCATTGCCACAAATCCAAACACAAAAGGGGAAATGACGGCTCAATATATCGCGGGTCTCCTGCGCCCTCTGAATATAACCGTATCGAGGATTGCCTATGGTCTTCCCATGGGCGGGGAAATTGAGTTTGCAGATGAGGTAACCTTAGGGAAATCCATAGAAGGCAGAAGAAGGCTGTAAGAAAGAGACGAAGCCAAAACGCACTAAGAATATTTTTTCCCCCGATGCGGCAGAATATTTTTTTTTGCTTGCTTTTTTTATTTCACATCGTTATAATTATGCTAACGGCGGAAATAGCCTGAAATGCCGGTTATCCCAATGGTTGTTGTGACTTTTGTTACTCATGCGGTGGTTATCAGGGTGTTTCCAGAGTGTCGTTAGGGTAATCTGCGGTAAAATGGCGATGGGGATATGTTATGAAAATGGAGAGATTACAATCAGGTATCGGTTTAAGCGTAGATTTAGATTTAGATTTCAGACGTAGATTAATGTGTCGGAGTTGCACAGGTTGTTGTAATAATACAACAAGGACACGGTGCCGACGCAAGGTTTAACAGGTATGAATGCCTTTATTTAGCGGTTGCCGCTGTTTGGTATGTAATTTGCATACTCTGTTAGGTTGGGACAAAGACCGGTTCTACGGGACCCGGTTTAACGGGCAGTTTAGGTCTGAGACCCAGGAGACAAAAGATGTGGGTGTTAAAAAGGGTTGTTAAGGAGAGATAAGGGACTTTGAGAAGGATGAAGATGAGGAATGAAGATATAGAGACTTACATTGTAATACGAGGTGTAAAACAAGAACGAGGGAGGTGGTGCGCGGGAGTGAGGCGGTTTGAAACAGGTATATAGGGAACTGAATAATCATTATTAATTCTGCCATCGGCAGAGAAGAAATCTCGCAGTAGAGAGATGGTTTTAAGGAGGGCTGAAAATTGAAGAAGCTCGCAGTAGTAGTTATGGTAATGGTGTTCGCGCTCGGTTTCGCACTGGCCGCTTACGCAGACGACACAGCACCATCGGACACAGCCGTAGTGGCTAAGGGAGACACTAAGATTACCCTTGGCGGAGAGATAAGGTTCAGGGGTGAGTACACGGATGACAGATACAACCAGATCAACTCCGGCACCCGGTATAGCACCACGACGGTTGCAACATCTGCCGCCAACACGGTAACGGTAACCTCAACAGACCGTGGCCCGATATCACCAAACAACGACCATCAGGCATACTATGATGGCAGGGTCAGGATTAACATGGACGCCAAGGTAGCTGACAACGTACATGGTTACATCGAATTGGAATCCGGCAACGGAACCAACTCTGACACATGGAACTGGGGAAATGCAGGTGCTGCGACCTATCCAACAGCCACCAGCGGCTCAGGCTCAACGGGCGTATTTCCAAGCGGCAACTCAGAAGTCGGCGGCGGCATGTTTATCCGCCAGGCATGGATTGCGTATGAGATGCCAATGTGGGGCGTGAAGACTGGACATCAGCTCCTGATCCTCGGAAACGGTCTGTTTTTTGACCACACAAGGTACGGCGATGACGCAATCGTAGTTTACGTAAATCCTGTGAAGAACCTCACCATTGCAGGATTAACGGCAAAGTTTCAATCAGGACCAGCTGCAACCAGCGTATTTGTCGGGCAGACCACCGCTTCCTCCCCAAATGGGACAGGAAAGGCTGACAATGCAGACGGATACGTATTATTAGCAGCATACAAGGGCAACAATTTCAACATCAGCGGCGATATAACGGCAGTTAACGACCAGGCCTTCGCAGCGGTAACAATACCTGTTCACGCATGGAACTTTGGCCTTCGCGCCGACGGTACTATCTCAGCATTTACCTTAAGAGGCGACTTAGAACTTCAGACCGGTGAGCTTATCATGAATACACCGGGTGTAAGCGATGGTCGTCTCAAAGGATGGGCAGGATTGGCCGGCATAGATTACAAGGTCGGACCGTGGAAACTTACGGGCGAGTTTGCCTATGGAAGCGGTAAGGCAGGCAGTGACGGAAGCGCCAACCAGCCTGAGTTCATCACTTCGTTAGGAAACGACCAACACTACACATACGTATATGAGTATCGCACAAAGGCAGGCTCCGGCATAGTCAGCTCAGGCCTCACCAACACCATGTATGTTAAGGGTGGCGCAAGCGTAGATATTACAGAGCAGTTAAAGGCTGAGACATACCTGTACTGGTTACAGGCTCCTCAGGCTGTAGCGTTAAACGATGCCTCCGGACCAGCAGCTTTTACCGGCGCATCTACTAACCTTAGTGCCCTTACCTACACCCCTAACTACTCGAGAAACCTCGGATGGGAACTCGATGGCAAAGTTACCTACGCATTTGCTAAGAACCTTCAGTGGTGGATAGAGGGCGGCTATTTCTGGACGGGTACTGCGTATAACTACAGAGTTAACGAAACTACCTATGTAAACACCGTAAATCCAGGACCACCTGTTACTTATACCGCCTACACCTATGGCAGAGACAACGCATATGCCATAAGAAACGGCATCGAGTTAAAATTCTAGTTAATTGTTGAGCGGCGCGTAGCTGCCGCGTATCAGGATTGAGGGGCTGACCGTAAAAGTCAGCCCCTCTTTTATTTAGTAAGGAGGAAAGAAGCTGCATGAATATCGAAGATTTATTAAATAACGGCAAACTCCTGATAATCGCAGGGCCGTGTGTAATCGAGACAAGGGAAATCGTCATGGAAACCGCGGCCACCCTCAGTGAAATATGCGGCAGACTTAATCTCTCATTTATATTTAAAAGCTCATACGATAAGGCAAACAGGACATCCTTAACCGGCTATCGCGGTCTTGGCAGCGGCAATAATGAATCTGACGCAGGGAAAGATTCAATGATGAAGGGGCTTGAGATATTAGACGAAGTAAAAAAACAATTGGGCGTTTGTGTTACCACAGATGTACATTCCCCGGAGGAGGCCAAAGAGGCCGCAAAGGTAGTGGATTTACTTCAGATACCGGCCTTTTTATGCCGGCAGACAGACCTTCTTACCGCCGCGGCAGGTACCGGCCGGGCAGTCAATGTAAAAAAAGGGCAATTCCTTGCCCCGTGGGATGTTAAAAACATCCTCGCGAAGTGCAACTCCGCCGGCAGCGGCCCATTTCTTTTGACCGAACGAGGCACAACCTTTGGTTATAATAATCTCGTCGTGGATTTCAGGTCTATTCCGATTATGCGTTCATTCGGCTGCAAGATTATATTTGACGCCACACACAGTGTCCAACTGCCGGGGGGCAGCGGGGAGTGTTCAGGCGGCCAGAGAGAATTCGTCCCAACGCTGGCCCTTGCCGGTGTTGCGGCGGGTGCTTCCGGTCTGTTTCTCGAGGTGCATCCCGACCCTGACAACGCCCTCTGTGACGGCCCAAATATGCTGGAATTAAAAAATGTCGCGGCCTTATTGTCAACCGCGGGCGATATTTATAAAATTGTTAACGAAAATGTTTAATTTGCCCTGTCCGTTATCGCGTTTTTGTGGATAAATATGCTAATATGAGTAAGTTATCTAACAGGAATGCCTGATAGAGGAGGTTGAATGAGAAAAGCAGTTTTTGTTTCACCGGTAAGAAGTTTACTGAAGGAAAGAATAAGACGTATAGAATATTTTTCAGCCGTACGCCTGCTGGTCATGTACGGCATTATGGTATTGGCTATATTTTCCATAGCCTCAGAGGCGGCGGCGTTTGCCTATTACAATGATATTTGCGGTCATACATGGACGAAGCAAACGAGTTTAGGCAAGAAATATTGGTGGGGGATAGCTTCATCCATAGATGGGACACGTCTGGCCGCAATAGAATTTAACGGATATATTTATACATCGAACGATAACGGCACCACATGGACGCAGCAGATGGTCCCCGGACAGAGGGGATGGGTTTCAATCACATCGTCATATGACGGAAAAAAGATTGCCGCCGTTGAAAATGACAACCTGACAGACGGAGGTATCTGGCAAGGGTCATATAACGGCAACACATGGAATTGGAGTATTGCTCACGCAACGGCTACTAACTACTGGACGGCGGTAACGTCGTCGGGGGACGGCGGTCAAATCTATGCAGGGGATTATTCCGGGCATGTTTATTCATTGGCCAATAATTGGAACTACCATAGCGGCGGCGCGCATATTTATTCAATAGCCGCATCATCCGATGGAACTGACGTATATACCGGGACTGTAAACGGGTGGTTCCATTATTCGCTTGACAATGGGACAACCTTTACCGCCGCAGACGGCTCATCGGCATTGATACCAAGCTATGGGGCGAGATTTTGGTGGAGCATCGCAACGGGAAGTTCTGGAGGCTCAGGAGATATCTTCGCGGTTGACGGCAGCGGGGGGAATGTTATTTATTTAATTCTGAACGTCTTAACTCCAACAGTTGACACCGGCCTCAATGGCAAAAACCTGCGCTCTATTTCATACGATAACTATTATGACGATACAAACACCACCAGAGACTTTATCGCTGCCGCCGATTTTGGAGCGAGTGGTTCCGGCGGGTATATTTATACTACAACTGCCAAGATGGGCGCATTCGCCGCGGGCGGCACCTGGACTGTGGAAGATACCGACAATGCAACGGGAACGGCCGCCACTACGACGCCGCGCATGTGGTCGTCGGTTGTGGTGACTAATAGCAATGGACTAAACGGATTGCAAATTGCCGCCACCGAGTACGGGGGATATATCTGGACGCGAACAGAGAAACATCCGCAATATCAGGTAACAATCAATAGAGGTTCGGGGACGGGCAACGGGACGGTATATGCTACATCGAGCAACATAACGTGGAACGGGGATAACGGCACTACCGATAATGCGTTTGTCTGCCCCGATTACGCAACCCTGATAGCGCAGCCCACCGATGTCAGCAGCGCCTTTGACGGCTGGGTAGGATGCGACTCCACAAGCGGCCAGGAATGCGCCGTGAGTATGTTGTCGGCCAGGACTGTTAAAGCCGTATTTGGGCTTTCCGCAACCGACCACAAGATGACTGTAACCACCACTGGAGGCGGTACCGGCACGGTTACAAGCTCCCCGACGGGAATAAACTGCGGCACGGGAGGAACTTCGTGCAGCTCTAATTTCCCCGACAATTATACGGTAACGCTTTTTGCAGCTCCAGATAATACCAGTGTTCTTTCAAGCTGGTCAGGGTGTGACAACGCCACCGGTTATCAATGTAATGTCTTGCTATCGTCTAACAGATCGGTTGTGGCGGTCTTTGCATTAGCGTCATCGGCTGCTTATGCCCTGAATGTCACCAAGTCAGGCACAGGTTTAGGCAGTGTAACCGCCAATACCGGCACTCTCACATGGAGCGGCAACTCAGGCACGGCCACTTATACGTCCGGCACATCGGTTGTGCTGACGGCTGCACCCACTTACGGCTCTAATTTTACAAGCTGGTCGGGGTGTGATAACACAACCGGCACCTCCTGTACCATTGCTATATCGTCAGCCAGAAGCGTAACCGCAACGTTTACGTTAATTACAACACCGTCATATGCCCTGACCGTAACGAAGTCCGGCACCGGTTCAGGCACTGTAGCCGCGAATTCGGGCACTCTGACATGGAGCGGCAACACAGGCACGGCATCCTATTCATCGGGCACATCGGTTGCTCTAACCGCGACAGTTAATTCCGGCTCTACCCTGTCGGGCTGGTCGGGCTGTGATTCGACAAACGGCTTAATCTGTAATGTTACTATGTCATCGGCCAAAAGCGTAACCGCAACCTTTTCATCGTCGGCTATTTCGGATTATCAGGCTGCCTATGCGGCATTTGACGCAATATATAACCAATATGCCTCGTTGTTTGGCAGCGCGGTTGGAAACGTAAATCAGGGGACGTCTGCCTCAGCCACATATTATGTCCGGTGGTATAGCAACGGCGCTGCCCTTGTAGCATGGACAGATGGATTAATGTACACATATTATAACGGCACGTGGTACCCCTTAGGTGTAAGCTGGCAGTCATTGGGTAAGGCGGCCGCGAAGATTGCCTCTGTCTATAGTCAATATACCTCGTGGTTCGGGACAACATCGGGAAGCATATATGTGTTAACATCCGGCTCAGCCACGTACTATGTCCAATGGTATTCCAACGGTGCTGCGCTTGTTGCATGGACAGATGGGTATATGTACACTTATTATAACGGCACATGGTATCCGGCAGGGGTTAGCTGGAATTAAAAAAGGGGCATATAAACCCTTAAAGATAGGGAGAGGTCGAATGAGAAAAGGAGTTTGCGCTTCAATGATAAGTAGATCCCTTAGGGAAAGAATAAAGCGGCTGCTGTCTTTTCCAGCCATGTATATTGTGCTTATTGCGGCATTAGTTCTTACTTCCATAGCGGCAGAGGCAGCGTCATATAACTACTACACAGATATTTGCGGCCATCAATGGACGCAGCTGGTGAATTCCGGCAAGAAGTATTGGTGGGGACTGGCATCGTCCACCGATGGCGAGCGCCTGGCCGCGATAGAATATCAGGGATATATTTATACATCGAACGATAACGGCACCACATGGACACGGCAGACGACCCCAGGGCAGCGGGGATGGGTTTCAATTACATTGTCACATGATGGGAAAAAGATTGCCGCCGTCGAAAATGACAACCTTACAGACGGAGGCGTCTGGCAGGGGACAGATAACGGCACTGTATGGAGCTGGACTAGTACTCACGTAACCGTTAACAACTACTATATGGCGATAGCGTCGTCGGCCGATGGCACTCTACTCTATGCCGGGGATTATTCGGGGCATGTTTATAAGTCAAGCAATAATTGGAGTAGTACTAATGCCGGAGAGCATATTTACTCGATAGCAACATCGGCCGATGGAAGTGACGTATATGCCGGAACTGTAAACGGCTGGCTTCATTATTCGACTGACAATGGTACAACCTATATCTCCGCTAACGGGGCATCGGCAACGACACCAAGCTATGGGTCTCGATATTGGTGGAGCATCACAACCGGAACTACGGGTGGCACCTCAGATGTATTCGCGGTTGACGGAAGCGGGGGGAATGTTATTTTTTTCACCACAGGCGCCTTAGCTCCAACAATAGATAGTAACCTGACTGGCAAAAACTTAACATCTATCTCATATGATAACTATATTGACGATACAGCCACCGCTAAGGACTTTATCGCTGTTACCGATTTTGGCGCGAGTGGCGGCGGAGGGTATCTTTATACAACATCCGTTACGAGTGGTTCATACACCGCCGGCAACTGGACAACGGAAGATACCGACAATTCAACCGGCACTTCCAGCACTACAACCCCACGCATGTGGTCGTCTGTTGTGGTAACCAATGGAAGTGGAACGAACGGATTGCAAATCACCGCAGCTGAGTATGGGGGATATATCTGGAGAAGAACAGAGAAACATCCACAATATAAGGTAGCCGTCAATAAAGGTACAGGTACCGGCAACGGCACAGTATATGCTACATCGAGCAACATAACATGGTACGGGGATAACGGCACTACCGATAACTATTTCACCTGCCCCGATTACGCAACTCTTACAGCGGAACCCACTGACCTAAGCAGCGCATTTGACGGCTGGGTAGGATGCGACACCACAAGCGGTGCAAAATGTACCGTACGACTGACGTCGGCTAAGAGTGTTCAGGCCGTATTTGGCTTTTCCGCAACTGACCATAAGATGACTGTATCCACATCCGGGGGCGGCACGATTACAAGCTCCCCAACGGGAATTAACTGCGGAACGAATGGAACTTCGTGCAGCTCTACTTTCCCCGACAACTACACGGTAACGCTTACCGCAACCGCCGACAGCAGCTATGCCTTTAAGAGCTGGACAGGGTGTGACTGGTCAACGGGTTCTCTCTGCGCCGTTACGCTTGCTTCAAACAGGTCAGTATCGGCGACATTTCAATCGGGGGCTTCAACCCTGACTGTTACGAAATCCGGGACTGGCACAGGAACGGTGTCAAGCTCCCCAACGGGCATAAGCTGCGGTACGACATGTTCTTATACCTATACAACCGGCACATCGGTAATACTTACGGCAACGCCGGATACCGGCAATAGTTTTACAGGCTGGACAGGCTGCGATTCAACAAGCACTACTCATTGTACCGTTTCTGTGTCATCTAATAAGACGGTATCGGCAATATTTTCGACAGGCTCGACATCGCCATATATCCTGACTGTGACCAAGTCTGGAAGCGGCACAGGTACGGTAACAAGTTCCCCAACGGGAATAAGCTGCGGTACAACGTGTAATAACACTTACTTGTCGGGAACATTCGTAACGCTCACGGCAGCCCCGGATACCGGCAGCAGCTTTACCGGCTGGTCCGGGTGCGATACAACAAGCGGTACTCAATGCACTGCCCTGATGTCGTTGAACAGGACAGTATCGGCAACATTCACATCGCAGTCGGCATCCTCTTATACCCTGGCTGTAAACAAAACCGGAAACGGCACAGCCACGATAACAAGCAGCCCCAGCGGGATAAACTGCGGTGCAACATGCTATAAATCATTCACAACCAGCTCATCTGTAACTCTTACGGCAACTACCGACAACAGCACCAGTCTGTTAAGCTGGACAGGGTGTGATTCTTCCAGCTATAATCAATGCACTGTTTCGCTTACCTCGAACTCGAATAGGTACGTATATGCGGCGCTTTCGTTTCAGCCAACTAATCTTGACAACGCAACCGCATGGATTACCACTGTTTATAATCAATACGCCTCATGGTTTGGCACCCGCTCCGGTAGTATGGTAACGGGGACAACGTCAAGCGGCACGTACTATGTTCAGTGGTTTACCAACGGCTCGGCGCTTGTAGCCTGGACAGATGGCTCTATGTTTACTTATTACAACGGTAACTGGTACGCCTTGGGGACAAACTGGCAAACCAGCAATAACCTTTATATGACCGCTACCGCGTGGATAAATGCGATATATAATGAGTATGCATGGTTCTTTGGCACTCAATCCGGCACTATGTCGCCTCTGAGCGCGGCAACCGGCACATACTACAAACAATCGTTTAGCAACGGCGCCACGCTTGTAGCCTGGACAGATGGGAATATGTACACCCTTAACAATGGTGTATGGTACGATTTGGGTGTAAGCTGGACAAATATCGTTGACGATGCCACCGCGTGGATTAATACAATCAAGAATCAGGATGCTTCGTGGATAGGTACCCCTTCCGGCGGTATATTAACGGAAACAGCATCGAGCGGCACATACTATCAACAATTATATACTAACGGCAACGCCATAGCTGCCTGGACAGACGGGTATCTGTATGTTTATTACAATGGCGCATGGTATAGCTTAGGGATAGGATGGAGATAAATAAATCTCTGCACTGACCTGGTGTAATTCATCTGTATAATATCTTGACAAATAACTTTAGAATATTTATTATAAGCTCAGACAGGCAATATGAATGAATTAGAATTATATGATGCATGCAGGGTGCTATTTGGCAAGGAAGTCAGGATAGACAGGCAGTTTCTTGAATATATCCAGCCTTCCGGCGTGAAAAGCGCTTATCGTAAAATGGCCCTTGCAACACATCCTGACAGGTTTGCCGTGTTAGGGGCTAATATTCAGGCCGATACGAGCAATTTCAGGACGGTAGCAGAGGCATATGAAAAATTATCGAAATACCTGAAGCTCAGAGAAAGCGGTTACAGACTAAGGGCTAATTACGGCACATACTCCGAAAACGGCATTCAAAGGAAGGCCGCAAGGACATGGAACAACACCACCACCGCCCAAAATAATACTTTTGCAAACAAGACATGGAAGACCACCGCCACTTCATATTACGGTGGTTCTGACTGGCAAAAAGCCTCCAGTACAAATTTTTCGGGATTTACACAGAACGATGCCGGTAGTAATTCATTCGATTCTCAAAAGACTTCTTCTTATTCATATCAGCAGAGGATTATGCCCAGACGAAAACTCCGTATTGGAGAGTATTTATACTACTCAGGCGTTGTGGGATGGAAAGACCTGATTGCCTCAATCACGTGGCAGACAAGGCAGCGGCAGCGCCTCGGTGAGATTGCCACAAGATGGGGATGGTTGACAGAAGCAAAAATCCTCGAGATTATGAAGAGCCGCAATCGCGGTGAGCGACTGGGAGATGTCCTTGTGCGCTTAAAGATAATTACCCCGTTCCAGTGTAATATGCTTATCTGGCAACAGCAAAGAAGCCAGAGACCTCTTGGCAAATACTTCACCGCAGGGAATATTCTCTCTGAAAACGACCTGAACCACCATCTGACGAATCTACAATCTCACAATAAAAAAGTCTCTAACCCCGATCAAAAAATCTCTAAACCCACGGGCACTCTCAGAACCGTATAATTAAAGACGAAGGGAGATAATCCCCCTTCACCCCTAATCTCGCATATGCTTTATCGCTTGAATTTGGGCTGCCGCCCGTTGGCGGCTTCTGAACTCCAACTAAAGAGTATTATGGCACACCATTGAGCCTCACAATGTGAAATTCCTTAATTTGTCTTTCTTAAATCCATTTATAACTCTGTAAAGCAGAAAATAGAACCACGGTGAGAGCCTGTATTTCTTTAGATTTCCTGTTTGATCCAGCATGATATGCAGTGCCGCCCCGCATAAGATTCCCGCGGCTGTTTCACTCCTTGTGTAATATGCTATAAATCCCAACAATACGAATAGTTCGTATGAGTGAAATATAAGCGTTATTCGGTTCCACTTCATTTCATTGCACCATGACTTGAAGTTATGCAGTGTCAATCTTTCCCCTGAAAACATGAGAAAATCAAACAGGTGATCAATATCGATGAACACGCCCGCTATCAGGGCCGATGCACCCGCCTGCAGCGAACCGGTAACCGCATAAATAACGCCGCCAAGCGCGGCGGATGTGTACGTATGAACGCGGGTCGTCAATCAGCCTCCCGTCGCGTATTTGAACCGGAATATATTCGTCCAGTAATTTTCCCTGCTGACATATCCCCAGCCCTCTAATACCGGTCTGATTTCAGAATCATACATGGACGATATTACAATAAACGGGCGGCTTCCTGCTTCGATTGTTTCTCTGATTTCGTCGGGCGGTATGATTTCAAGTCCTTTGGTTTTTGTATGCCATTTTAATGGATTGCCGTCTATAAAGCCTGACACGGCGGCGGGAAGCGCTGCCAGCATGTCATATGTCTCATGCCCTCCGCATCCTGCTCCCCAGATGAACACAGGGACCTCGGGGAAGGCAGCCAGTTTCTGCCTGAGTGCATCGAAGTACCTCTTTTGGTATTTGGCATGAATCTCTTTGAGCGCACCGGAAATGGGCGCAGAGGCGATATTCATCATCAGGCCGGTAGAAGCCGGGAGGTACAGTACCTTATAGCGCTCTGCTATCTTAAGCCAAAGGCCGCGCTCACACCATTGTTCAGTGTCTATATATCCAACCACATCGTGTACTGCCCTGCGCCACATGGGGTGCGGGCCAAGATTTGAGTCAACGGCCAGTCTTTCGTATGTGCTGTCAGGGTTTTGAATAATGCCGCAGAAGTGATGAAACTCAAAACTCTCATGAGACCCTATTGTCAGGTATGTATTGCCATAGACAAGCGCTGCATCGGGATTTTCCCTGAGAGCGGAAGACATTGCCTCGAGGGCATCGCCGCCGAGGCGGCTGTTTTTGGGCAGATGAGTTATAAACTCCCCGTTAGACGCCCTTAAAGCGATATTCCACATCGCCGCGGTCGAGCTTTCCACGGGGGCATCTATTAAGACGGTATTTTTGACGATTTTTCGTAACTCTGTTAAAAACCCGGCCTTATTACCGTCTGGCGAGGCGTCAACGATAACAAGCTCTATGGAGTTTCCAATGGTTTGATGTGCCAAATCACCGAGGGTCTCTTCGATGAACTGAGGTGAGTGATATGCAAACGCGGCCACCGTAACAAGTGGTGCACAATTACTGAAAGAATGGGAAGTCGCCGCCGGAGTGGCGGCTGGAGCGGGTTGTCCACCTATTTTTTTCCATAATACATTATATGAGAGCGTCTGGCTGCCGTCTCCCCTGTCGAACAATAATGCCCCCGGGTCAATTACAAGCTGAGAAATGTCCACATAGGGATGCACCGTATGAGGTTTGGAAAAGACATAGGACAAGACGGCGCTTACACTGGCAGCGCCGCCGGTTACTGCCACGTCGAAGAAAAACAGCGCGTTTGCTCCGGTCTTTATCATCTGTTCTATCTCATCACATTGCCCTTCGCAGGGAGCTTCCGCAACTGCCAGGTCAAAGTAGTTTAACGGCAGTGGCGAGTTGGATGGTGCGATTTTACCATCGATACAAATAATGCCGTGTGTGGGCTTGTCTTTGCAATTATGTCCAACCGCCCAGATTTCATATTCACCCGTTAAATGTGTGCCGGCTAAATCAATTAATGAGCTGGCAGAGGCCCCTCCGCCGCTTACGATGAGGAGCTTACCGCCCTTAGGCAGGTTGGAAGTTATGAAGGCGGCCATAAGGTTATACCGGTAGCCGCCAATTGAGGCGTCATACGTATAGGTACCGGCGTTTGTGAAATATACGCGGTGGAATTGCTTTGAATATGTAAAACATGAGAAGTTCTCAGTGCGAATCAAATCATGTGACTTAAAGGCAGCGTTAATGATGGGGACAGGGTCATGGGGCGGGTAAAGCAGCGATGGTGAATTATTATAAATGGCCGTCTCGCGTGCAATAATAACATCGGCCTCAGAGTTATAGTCCCCGTAGTCATAGTACCCGCCAGAGGTGTGGTTAGATGATGGTTTTTTAGCGGTCTTCTGCGCGGGGTGATTCCTAATGCCGCCTATGAGCGCGTCAATGCTATAAAGGTCATCAATCCTGAAAAAACGCGACCATAGCTCCATATCGCCGGCATATTTCAGAGCCGCGTCGATGTATCCCCCCGCAGCTTCCCACAGCTGCCTTCGCCAGAAGGTGGACTCCTGCTGTATGTGCGGCGGGCCTATGTGCCCTTTAAGATACTGTGACCGTGACCACAGAGGGATTGGTGAGAGGACTGTTGAGAGGGTACCGTCAGCGTCCCAGACGGTTGGGCGTCCCATAATCCACTGGATTTTACTAAATGCGCTAAACACTAGTGACACAATCCATAGTGCGCCCGCATGGAGCTTGTCATCGGAGTTTAACCAGCCCATTATCTCCCCGGTGGAGCGTTTAAAGCCCTCGTCAATTGCAGCATACTGCCCACTATCGGGGGCGCTTTTCCAGTAGCCGATGTGTCTTTCATATTTTTTTATTATCTCAACTGAGTTGTCGGTGCTGCCGCCGTCCATTATAATATACTCAAGATTGGGATAGCCCTGCGTCAGGATTGATAAGATACACTCCTCGAGGTATGCACTCTGATTGTATGATGGCGTGACGATGGTTATTTTTGGAAGGCGCTTACGAAGTATTTCAAGCCTCAGGGTGTCGGCCGATTGTGCAGCGTTTAAATCGAATGGGAGCCTTTCAAGGTATTGCTTATAAAGAGAGAGAGTTTCCTCCTGCGACGAGGCGGTCTTCAGATTTTCAACAATGGCGCTTACGGCCGCGTTTTCGTTTATCGCGGTTTCGGGGAACTCTGACGCGGGGGATATTAATTCTCTTTGACGTACAGGGATTTCGTTATAGGTCTTTATATTTACATGGGCAGTGTCGAGGAACTCCGCAGGGCTATGCCAGAGCGGCTGAGGCTGATGCCAAAGGGCATCTCCCTGTGCGGCTATCTGCGGACTATCCGGGGACATTCTGAGGGAGGCATCTAAGGCGCTTGCCACTACCTGAGGGGCAATTCCCGTTATACAGTGTTTCTCTTCAAACCGGCATCTCCACCAGCATCCATAGCACTCAAGCGGCAGGCACACCGCCGTCGTAAGTTTGGAATAAGGGAAAAACCGCCCGAAATGTCCCCCTCCAAGCACTACCACGTTTTGTGTCCCTACGGCAGTGGCTATGTGGGCGGCCGCAGAGTCCGAGGACAGGAGATGGCGGCAGCGGCGCAGTATCGCCGCCGTCTGCCGAAGCGACGACTTGCCGGTGAGGTTGTGGCATGTCCCTTTAAAATTTTCGAATATTTCGCCTGAGACATTGACCGTATCCACGCCGCCTAAGATGATTAATTTGAACTCTGTAAATTCCTTTAAGACCTCGCTGAAAAATGGATATATCTTATAGTCGTTTTGAGAGCCGGGGGCCACGGCCAGCGTGTGAGCGGTGTGGAGATTGTTGCGGTCAAAAAACTCATCGGCAAATCTTTCGTCCTCCGGGGTTGTCCACACGGCGGGATGAAGGGGTGCCTCTGGCTCGATGCCAAAATATCTGAGGAAATCCGCGTGTCTTTCGATTTCGGGTATTTCGGGTGTGAAAGAAGGGGGTAATGGCAGCAGAGCGGTATAATAACAGTTATTTGCGCTTCTCAGGTCCTCGCCGATGTTGCACAAATCCCCCAGGAACCCAACTCTGAGCCGCGCGCGGCTTCTGGTTGCGAATATATCCCCGATAAGCTCGCGCGAGAACACTGAATTCATCGCGATATCCACATCGAGGGCAGCAGTTCGCCTTATCATGACCTCGCGGTAATGGTCGTCTGTGTAGGCAAGCGTCTTGTTAAACGACACTACGTGGTCTATATATGGGCAGCAGTCATAGAGTTCGGCAATGTGGTCCTGGCAGAGGACGGTAATCCTTGCCGATTTAAACTTATTGCGAACAGCGCCCAACATCGACGCGGCAATGACATTGTCGCCAATGGAATCGGTACGTATCCACAGGATGTGCCGGGGCGTGTCAAATTTGAGAGCCATATGGGGGTTCATGCGGCACCGTTACGGGATATTGCCGCCAGCCGGGATGTTGCTGACTAATGAGTGTTGTACCTCAAAAGGGAGCCGTGCAATGCCGTGAAAGGGTTTCATAGTCTCGGGATGGCTGAACGTAACGGCTATAGGGCCGAGCATTTCTACCCTGTCGTGGCTGATAATTGTATCTGCGCCTTTATGGGCAGGCCCCTTAGCAACCAGTCCGAATGAAAACTCCTCCGGCTTGACGCTGAACTTTATATCTATCCTGACGACTATACACTGACCGGCCGTGAGGTCTGGCAGTATATGCCCCGCCTCCCTGTTGCCTCCGCCAAAGACGAACGTCCCCATGCGGTCATATATAGATACCATTATATTGACATCGTAAACAGGTTCGTTTGCCCGCACGAGGATATAAAAAGTCAGGGTCTCCATCATTGTTACGTGAAAGGTGTCAAGGCCGTCTCTGTTGAGCACCCTTGCGCCTATTATCGTCATTGCCCCGGAGCCGAACCTCCTTATATCTTTGACTATGACGTTATGCGACATTATTTCGTCGGTGGACATTAATGCCCTGTTTTCGGGTGAGACATGGGGGGCGTCAGGGGAAGACGAAGGCGCGATAAAAACAGGGGCGGTCTTCGTCCTCTTTACACTATGGGAGTAGATATTTATGGCCTCGACCTGAGAACCAATATAGGCCATTTCCCCGCGTTCAAGCAGTATTGCCCTCGTGCAGAGGGTCCTCAATGCCTCGAGATCATGTGAGACTACGATACAAGTGGTGCCGCCCTTTATTATTTCTTTAATAGTATTAAAGCTCTTTTGCTGAAAAAATATGTCGCCTACGGACAGTGCCTCGTCAATTATAAGGATCTCCGGTTTGACGTTAACCGCACAGGCAAAGGCAAGTCTGACATACATGCCGGTCGAATATATCTTTGTCGGCTGGTCGATAAAATCCCCTATGTCGGCATAGCCGATGATGGTCTGCATCTTCTCTTCCATCTCCTCCATCGTGTAACCCATGATGGCCCCGTTCATGAATACATTGGCGCGGCCAGTGAATTCGGGGTTAAACCCTGCGCCAAGTTCCAGAAGGGCGGAGATGCGCCCATGTGTCTCGATTGTGCCCTCTGTCAGACGGAGTATGCCGCAGATAAGCTGCAAGAGAGTGCTCTTGCCTGAGCCGTTTCGCCCCAGGAGGCCGATTGCCTCTCCCCTTTCAAGGTCGAATGTAATATTTCGGAGTGCCCAAAAGACATTGTGGTATTGTTTCCCATGGGGATGCAGCAATTCTTTCAGCCGGTGGTGGGGGCGGGCGTATATCTTGTATTTTTTCCCTACGCCTTTAAGTGAAACAATCTTTTCCATAAATCGGAAGCCGGCCTAAAGCATCTCTGCAAAATCTGGTTTCAGGCGTTTAAATATAAATCCCCCTGCAATGGAGGATATAATTCCCAGAACTAACAATAACAACATGCCTTTCCAGTGCTGGTGCTCTATCCCAAGCAGTGATAAACGATAACCCTCTACCACATAATACATGGGATTTAGTCTGAGGAGTACCCTCAGATTTTCAGGCACCATCGATGATTGATATACTATGGGGGTGTAAAAAAACCACATATTGATTACCACGACGAGTATCTGTCCCATATCTCTGAAAAATATATTGATGCTCGAGACCAGCCAGCTGATACCTATGCCGAACAGGCTCAGCAGAAAGATATACACGGGCAGGTATAATATGAGTATAGTGATTTTTTTATATATTACTATTGCAACAATTCCAACAATGCCGAACATTATCATGTGGTTAAGCAGGTTGGACAGCATTATGCTCAGCGGCAGGAGTTCCGAAGGGAAGAGGCTCTTTGTTATGAGCATTTTGTTATCTATCAGGACGTTGACGTTGCGCAAAATAGTATCCGAGAAATATATCCACGGCGCAAGGCCGCAAAGAAGCCATAACAGGAAATTGTTGGTACCGGCATCCGGCGTGAGCCTTATCTTCATCACGAATGAAAACACATAAGAATATGTAATTACCGTGACAATCGGGTGAATAACCGCCCAGAAGACGCCTATAAAAGACCCGGTGTAACGGCTCTTTAAATCCCTGAGCACGAGGCACTTAAGCATATATCTGTTTTTTACGACCTCGAGCGCAAAACGAAAGGCCACCACCTTCAGTGATATTAGTTTCTGAAAAACTAAACGAAAAAGGCTTTCCCCACCATTTATTTCAGACATCGGCCGTCCCGTTTGTATCGTCAATCCTGTGGCGCTTAGTAAGAATATCCATTACGCTTAATGGAATAAAAAGACATAATAACAGTGTGGCAGGTGCAAAGATACGTGTATAAAACGATGGGAAAGACATCACATGCAGTATCGAAATAAAGGTGAGACGGCTCACAATGCCAACTACGGCAATTGTATTAAACCAGAACAAAGCCGTATATTCCCTGAACTTAAATAGTCTGATTAAGTAGCACAATAAGGCTGCGAGGCACAGATAAGGGAAAATGGTCTTGTATGATTTGCTTATAATGTCGAGGAGTATATGCTTTAGTCTCGGAATGTAATTAGTCACGGTCTCAGATTTTTCATAGGCAAAGCCGGAGGCCGAATTATCGATATACATCTTAACGCTGTCATCGTAGATATGTATGTGTTGTTGGATATTAACCGATGGTACATCTAATGGTATCTCGGCGACTAAGGCCGCTGAGCTGTCATAGAAGCCTATCGAGCAGAATTGGCCGTACTGGGTTTCGACCCTGAAGCGCGACCATTTCGCCGACGGGTCATTAAAGACGGTTACCACATCGGCTCCTTCTGCTCTGCCGAAAGAGGTGATTTGATATGGGCATGGCTTTTCATTGGCCGATTTTAGTTTTATCTCGAGCGGAGGGGAGTTCTTCTTAAACGCCCAGCCTGAAACTGAGTAATTGACCTGAAGCTGCTTTTCCGACGGACTGAGCCTGTTGCCGGTGATAGTTTGAAAGAGACTGAGCCACTGTTCGTCTCCGGTGGACAGTTCAGTGTCAGACACCACAGGCAATGAGGCGATAGTAACTGTGGCGGCGGCTAATTGGTAGAACGTCCCGGGGAATTTGTATATGTATTCTGCCCTGAAGGGGGGAGCAAGGGACTCGCTCTGCGGGCCGCAGTTCAGGACTTTTTTGTCGCACAGGTCATTCAGCTCTCCTGCCAGATGCTCATAGAACTGCGAGGCACTCAGGGCCGACTGGTGGTATCCCTCATGTGCGGCCGCCTCTCTTAACATCCAAAGGAAGTACTGGCCGGGTATCTCATCCTGGTCTTCTTTCAGAGGCCATAATGGTTTGAGTTTTTTCAGCCTGTTGCCAACCGGCGCAAAGGCGCTGCTCTTCTTTGAGATTTCCTCCAGGGTGGAAAATTGAAACGGCGCCCGTGGTTTCCATTCCCCGGGTTTTACCCTTGTTAACGCGCCATAAGCCCTGAGAAATGATTTTTGTTTCAACTCATTTACCACATAAATGCCATAGTGAGCCTCATTCATATGAGAGATTATCATAGAAAAGGCCATTAGTATTACAATGGGCAAGGCTAATATGGGAAGTGTCTTTAAAATCGCGGGGCCGCCGCTGTTTCTCACCTGAGATAACATAACGAAATAGGCGGCTGCCAGCGACGGCACTACCCAAAGCCCTTCCTCACGCGTTAACCAGAGCATGGCCAGAGAAATCCCCGTAAAAACAGCCCATTTATAATTTTTGAAAAGGATCAATCCGAACATAGACGAAAACAAAAGCACTGTCTCCGAGACATAAACATTGTCCCTGATAACATGGGTAAGTTTTATCTCGGTAAGCAGGGGAAGAAACAGGTAAAAGGCAAAAACAGCGGCTAAAACAATAGTGCTTTTTGTAAATTGAGAGACGATATGTAAAAAAACTAACCCCGCAAAAATGAAAAAAAGCTGTTGCGTAAGCAGCAGAGGCAGGCCAAGTAAGAAGTTAAAGGCAAGAAACAAGGGATAAAACGCCCCTTTGATAAGGGTATTCTCATCGTAAGGGCCAAGCCAGTTGCCGGACAGAATATTCATGGCAAGCCTGACAAAAAGGGTATCGTCGTGGCGAAGAACGCCATTGGCGGGGACAGCCATGTTAGAAACTAAAAATAGCTTAATCCCGGCAATTATTAATAAGATGAAAAAGAGACGCTTCTTAGTGTTTTCCACTGCGTCCAGCTATTGAACCGCCGTAGGCCGGCACTTCAAATGATTTTCCCATGCGCACCCGCCGCACCCACCGCACCCACATGGATAGAACCTTATCTAAACAGGGCATAAATAGTGAACTCCATTGTACGTAGAATCCTGCGCGGGCCGCTTTCTCATCATGACCTCCACGCATTGGTAGTATAGTCAAATGTTTTTAAAAAGTCAATGCGGCCTTTGCCCTGAATTACCATAGACCATCATTTATTTGGCAGTATGAAATATGCTAAAATGAAACCATGTGCACGTGTAAATTATCAGACGGGGGACATCCTGTGTCAATATCAGGCACAGCGATGAGAGTAAGAGATGAAAGGGGTTTTTCGTTAATTGAACTAATGGTCGTTATTTCGATAGTCAGCCTGTTGACCGCGATTGCGGTACCGGCGTTTCTGGGGCAGAGGGAAAAAGCAAGGGTGCGGGCAACTGCGTCAAGCGCCAGGAGCGCGGTTACCGATTTACAATCACATCTCGAGGCCTACATGGCCGGAGATCCCATTATCATAAATTCTAATCCATCGGGCGGACAGGAATGCTATGAGTCTACTAACTCAGGCACATCGGGGAATACTTGTTTAAGCCTCTACAATCAACCAGCCAGCGTTTATCACTACGCCGCATTCCCGGGCGGTATGGCAGATGCCCTCTCCATCTTTGCGGCTGGTCGTAATTGGAGTGGAGACACGAGCGCGTATAACGGTCTTCCCTTGTTCGTAACGGCATCTCCGGCAGATGGCCAGATTCTTTTAAGTCCGTCAGGGAGCAAATCTGTTTATATTCTTGCTTATGCCTCAAACTCCACAGCGCCGGTATTCAGCCAATTAGTAATCAGCCGGTAATTAATAAAATGGGGTAGATGACAATGGGCGGTATTTAACCGTGAGAGAAAATATAAGTGGGTACATCCAATCTACTTTGGCATGATACCAAAATGCGTTCATAGAAGTAAGAAGATTTGAATCATCCCGAGCTTGTCGAAGAATGATTCTATTAACAGGATAATTATTACTTCTATGACTATAACTTAGTATGACATGCGGCGGTTGCCTTTGGATTGCCCTGCGGTTGACAACATTCTTATCTTTATGGTAGCATACTTCATATTGGAGGATTTCATGAAAGGTAAGATACTGTTTGTATGGCCTCATATTGAGAATTTTGGATTCCATTCTTTGGCTATAGCAATGCTTTCGGCTATATGCAAAAAAAATGGCTATGAAACCAGATTACTCGATACTACAGAGGTAAAATTTGATTTTGATGTGGACACAAACAATCCTCAGGAAACGGCGAGAATGTTTAAGCCTACCAATATTATCGAGCTATATGGAAGCAAAAAAGAAATCAAATTAGAGGAATATTTTATGAATGTTTACAAACAGTTTTCTCCTGATATTATTGCTATTTCCATTTTAAGCGATGAACGATTTGTTGCCAGAGATTTTGTTAATATAGTACGGAGTATAAATAAAACTATACCCATCGTCGTTGGTGGTAAATATCCCACGATCAAACAAGAAAAAATGTTTGAAGAAATGGATGTAGACTACGTCTGCGTGGGAGAAGGAGTAGAAGCTTTCCCTGAACTAATAGCAGCGATATTTGATGGTCTTGACACTACAAAAGTTGAAAACTTTATTGTAAAACAAAAGAATGGCTCTTTTGTAAAAAATGTCGTCCGGCCTTTGAAAAAAAGTATCGATGATTTGCCTTATTTTGATTTTGACATTTTTGATCGCAAGCATTTTTACAGACCATACGATGGCAATATATATATATCGGGAAGCCATATGTTAAATTGGGGATGCCCATATCATTGCTCATATTGTATAAACAGTTTTTACCATGTAATGTATGATAAAAAGTATTTTCTAAGGAGATATAGTGTAAACAGGATAATAGACGAGCTGGTTTATTTAAAAGATAGATTTAACTTGCAATTTTTTAAGTTCTACGATGAGGATTTCCTGATGAGACCTTTGGATAACCTGAAAGAGCTGAGTGAGGAGTACCGTAAAAGGATAAACCTGCCTTTTACTATTGAAACTAATCCAAAGTCAGTCACAAGAGAAAAAGCTGAATTATTACTTGCCATGAACTGTGTGAGCGCATCGTTGGCTATAGAAACCGGCAATAGTTTGTTAAGAAAAAATGTTCTTAAACGCGTTGATACGAGAGAGGATATTATCAGATCTTTTCACTTACTGAAAGATATTGGTATTAGAACTAGTTCGTTTAATATGCTGGGATTACCATTTGAGACAAGAGAGACTTATATGGACACAGTTGAATTAAACAGGGATGCTGACGTAAACTATCCGGTAGCTGGTTTTTTCTATCCTTATGAATCGACTTTATTAAGAGAAATATCCATACGAGAAGGATTTTATAAACCACTCATGGATGAATCAAAAATATGCCGGAGCAATGTTCCAGCGCTTGAATTTAGCAATTTAACGGAAGAAGAACTTATTGAGATGAGAAATGTGTTTACTTTATACATTAAATTGCCAAAAACGTTCATCCCTTATATAAAAAGGTCTGAGAAGATGGATGATGTTGGTAAAAAGGTAAGAGTGTTTCTTTTTGATATCTTTGATCGTTTAGTATTTTGTAATAATGGATGGTATAAAGATGATGGAAATGAGGCTGTATATTTGGCTGAACTTGAAAAAATCGCGAGTAGCGGGAGTACCAATTAAGAAGGGTTTCGTTAAGATGGAAACACTACGTGTAAGTAAGCACTAAAGATGCCGGGCAGGGATATGTTGGAGATAGTGACTATTTCGGCTGGGTGTTCCCGTCCGGTCGTTCGCGGACTACCTCATGGTCGCAACTCTTAGTTTTTTTGACATAGTTTATGGCGTTGTGTTACCATATTTGCTCAGCCATTACAAAAAAGACTACTATTAGGAGAATAAATGAAAATTGTCCTTATAAACATCTCATTAAGGCCTGAGGCGAAGAGGAGAGAGCTTCCCGTAGGGCTTGCCTATATACTTACGGCCGTTAAGAAGGCAGGATTTGATTTCGACTTTATAGATATGGATATAAACGATATTACGATGCCGCAGCTGGAAGAGATTTTATCTAAGACTACCTATGACGTGTGTGCATTCGGCTGCATTGTTACGGGGTTTAAGTTCGCAATACAGATAGCCAAAATCGTAAAAAAGATTAACCCCCAAACAGTAATTATTGCTGGCAACTCCCTCAGCACCTCAATTCCTGAACTACTCCTAAATAACACAGAGGTTGACATAGGCGTTATGTCCGAAGGGGATATCACTATCGTGGAGCTTTTGCAAGTTCTTGAGAATAAAAAACCGTTGTCAGGTGTCAAGGGCATTGTGTATAGAGAAAATGGAAAGATAGTGTTCACCCCCGACCGCCCTGCGATTGCTAATTTGGATGAAATTGGCTTTCCCGACTGGGGTATATTTGATCTGGAGAAGTATAAAGAGTACTCTTATATAAACATGGATGTTACCAGTACCGACAATGTACTATCATTTCCTCTGAATTCTGCAAGGGGCTGCCCACATAGGTGCAGCTTCTGTTATCACGTCTTCAAGGAAAAAAAATACAGGAAATATTCAAAGCAGGCAATAATGGATGAAGTAAAACGTCTTCATTATGAATACGGTTGTGATTTTGTATCCTTTTGGGACGAGTTGACTTTTGCCAACATTCAAAGTGCCAAAGATATGTTAGATGGATTCAGCAAACTGGACTTCAGGATAGGATGGGATGCCATAACCAGAGGCGACGTGTTTAAAAAAGAACACGTAAGTTTGATAAAGGATTTAAAGGCCGTCGGCTGTGATAATATTAAATATTCACTCGAAAATGCCAGTGAAGAAATCCTCGCCGCTATGAATAAGAAAATCAATGTGGCACAGTTCATCGAACAGTCAAAGGCCATTTGGGAAGGCGGATGTGTCCCGTTTACGTCCGTCGTGTTCGGATATCCGCAAGAAACGCCCGAAAGCATTAAAAAAACCATAGATGTATGCGAGGAATGCAACATATTTCCAAGCGTAGGCTTCCTCCTTCCTCTGCCCGCCACTCCAATATACGAATGGGCAAGGGAAAACGGCTATATCACCGACGAAGTGGCATATCTGAAGAGAATTGGAGACAGGCAGGACTTCCATATCAATATGACAAAGATGTCAGACGAACAGTATATCGGCACTGTGACAGATTGTCTTGTGGCGCTTGCAAAGAAAATGGGATTACAGTTCGACTCAGTTTTTAAAACCGTTAGATATACAAAACCAAAAATAATGAGTTCCTCCGGCACAGGGTGATTTTTGAAGAATAAGCCGCCCGATGGCAGATTCTTATGATGACAGAAGAAGAAATATGCAAGCGCATCGCGTTTTTTCAGGATTTGTTTACAAGAAAGGGTAATGTTTTCAAATCTGCCAGTGAGGTGCTGTCATTATCTGCAAAGTTCACCAGGATAGAGCAGTTATACAATCGGCACGAAAACGCTAAATCATTGATACCTAAGAAAATAGCAGTCCTCGCCCCATTTACAACCCACTATCTGAAAATGATGCTGAAAATATATCTGTACAGAGATGGCATCTTACCATCTTTTTATGACGATAAATATGACAGTATCACAGCGGATTTGATAGATACTAATAGTGAGTTGTTTTCCTTTAACCCGGATATTCTGTTATTATGGACTTATCATACCGATATAAAACAATATCCTGATTTGTTTTCTACCGAGGCTGAAATTAAGAGTTGGGTCGATAATATCGTAGGGTATTATAAAAGGTTATGGGCTTTGTCTGCGAACATAAAGGGTTGTTCTGTTTTTCAAACAAATTTTGTTTCCCCCATATATCGCCAGCTTGGAAATATGGAAGCTAATTACTTATTTTCTAAGACTAATTGCTTAAATAAACTGAATATGGAACTTATTCTGAATAAAGCGCCTCACGTCAATTTTGTCGATGTCGATTACTTAGCCTCATATATTGGTAAAGAAAGATGGTTCGACGAATCCAGTTACCTGATAAGTAAACAGGGGTTGTCAGCTGTTGCAACGAACCTTTCGGCCAGAGTTATATCAAATCTGTTAGCAGCCGGTATTGGTAAAATAAAGAAATGTCTGGTGTTGGATTTAGATAATACTATATGGGGAGGCGTGGTTGGCGATGTGGGTGCAGAGGGGATAAATGTCAACCCTAACGATCCCCTGGGTGAGGCGTATCTCGCATTTCAGAAATACGTAATGGAGCTGAAAAGCAGGGGTGTAATTCTTGCGGTGTGCAGTAAAAATGACGAGGCTATTGCAAAAGAGCCCTTTACGTACTACAGCGATATGTATATAAAACTTGATGATATTTCATGTTTTGTAGCAAACTGGAACGATAAAGCCACAAACTTGGCAGATATAGCTAACACGTTGAATATAGGCATAGATTCATTGGTGTTTTTTGATGACAATCCGGTAGAAAGAGAGATAGTAAGGCAATACCTTCCCGATGTGACTGTTATAGACGTACCTGATGACCCGGCAATGTATGTACGCGTCATGGAAGAGGCTATGTGTTTTAACTGGCTTGCACTCAGTAAAGAGGATGTCATTCGATCTGATTCATACGTACAGGACCAGAAACGCAAGGTGTCGGAATCCTTTTACATTGATTATGATTCTTACCTTAAGTCATTAGACATGAGGGCAAAAACAGGATATGCCGGCATGTCAGAAATACCACGGGTGGTTCAGTTAATAAATAAGAGTAATCAGTTCAATTTGAGAACAAGGCGTTATAGTGAAGCGGAAGTTATTCATATGCTTGATAATCCTGGAGAGAAAAGGATTTTATTTATAGATTTTAATGACCGGTTTGGCGCCTATGGTGTTATTTCTGCGCTTATAGTGATAAAAAATGACGATACCGCGTTTATAGATACATGGGTGATGAGTTGCAGGGTGTTTAAGCGCGGCATTGAATATTTGGCAGTCAATATGATTTATGATGTAGCTCATAGTTGGGATTGCCAATGGATAACAGGCGAATATTCACCTACTCAGAAGAATAAAATAGTAAGCACATTGTATGATGATTTAGGATTTGAAAGATTATCGCCGGAAGAGTTCGGTTATTCAGAACATGCGGGCGTTTTATTCCGTTGCAATATATCCAATATAGTTCCAAAACATCATCATATACATGTCGAATCAATGAATTCATTTTCATAATGAGAGGATAATGGAGACTAAAGAACGTTTGGAGCAAATATTCAGAGATGTTTTCGATGATGACGGTCTCAATATTTCCGATGAGATGATAATCGCCGATATTGAGAGATGGGATTCATTTATGCATGTGCAGCTGGTTATTGCGATTGAAGAGGCATTTGGAGTAAAGTTCGAAATAGCAGAAGCTGTTAAATTTAAAGACATAGGGGATATCCGGCGTATGCTTGAGGAAAAAATAGCCGCCAATACACATAACTGATGGATAGTTTTGATTATAACACATTTATCGGTAGAATCTGGTTTGAGCGCAGAGACATAGTTTCCGGCGGTTATGACAGGTCGCTTAATTATATAAAAGGGATTTTCCCTGAGATGGAAATCCATAGTTATCCAAGCGGGACAAATGTGTGGACTTGGGTTATTCCCGAAAAATGGTCTGTCAAATCGGCATATATAAAAGCCGGCAATAAGATACTGCTTGACCTCGATGACCATCCTTTGCATGTCATGTCATATTCTACTCCATTTTCCGGCAGCATATCACAGGAAGAGCTAATGTCTCACTTACATACCCGCTGCGAATATCCCGATGCGATACCGTTTGAATTCTCATATTATCAGCCAAAATGGGGATTTTGCATTCAACACGACAAATTAAAGGATTTTACTTTTAAAAAATATGATGTGTTAATAGACTCAACGTTTGAGCGTGGGGAGTTAAAAGTAGGGTGTTATTATATAAAAGGCAGGATTGACAAAGAAATTGTTATTATCGCGCACCTATGCCATCCATGTATGGTTGACGACGGCCTTTCCGGCGTGGCGGTTCTCCTTAAAATAGCCGATTTTTGTAAGAACAATGATAATTATTATTCTTACAGATTCTTAATTCTTCCCGAAACAATCGGCTCTATAGCATATTTAAGCCATAATGAGCACATTATAGAGAAACTGCAATATGGTATTTTCCTCGAGATGCTTGGCCATGACGACCTGTTCAGCCTTCAGAGGTCCATTCAGGGAAATACACTCATCGATAGGGCGGCATTTCTGAGCCTGAAACAAAATACCACTGAATTTCGGGCCGGCGGTTTTTATGATGTAGTTGGAAATGACGAAAGAGTTTTTAACGGCATAGGGGTCAACGTTCCTACCATTTCCATAAGCCGTTCCAATTTCTGGAGTAACGGCCACTATCCAGAGTATCACACAAGCGCCGACACGCCGGATATAATCACGGCAGGGAGATTAATAGAGGCACAAGCCATCGTAATCAATCTGCTGAAAATGCTGAACCTTAATTATTACCCTAAGGCCATAGTCAAAGGCCCTATTTTCCTGACGCGATACGGACTTTGGGTAGATTGGAGGATTGATGCTTCCTTAAACGCTAAGCAGGAGATGATATTCAATTATTTGCACTATGGAAAGAAAAGCATTATAGATATAGCATATGAGTTGGATTTAAGCTTTGACCAGGTAAAAAACTGGCTTGATAAGTTCTATGAAAATAATCTGATAGAAAAACTCTCATCTGCGCACGCCATTAAACGTGAAGATGATTAGCAAAGGGACATCACATGAGAAGCACCAACGAATCGAGAGTTTAACCGTCGAATGGAAAGTGGCAGGTGTCTCGGAAGGAGATATGCTCCTTTTGCAAAGCAATATCATAAGGACTCTTTTAAGAACCGGGAATATGTTGAACCCGGCAGATGTGCTCCAATCATTCCTAAACGCATTGGGCAGTAAAGGGACATTGTTATTGCCTCTTTTTAACTTTGACTTTGCTAAAGGCATTCCCTTTGACATAAGAAACACTGTTTCACGCATGGGGAGTTTAACCGAGGCCGGGAGAAAATATCCTGGGGCAGTCAGAACCGGCCATCCTATGGCTTCTTTCGCAGCCATAGGATATGATGCCGGGCTTTTCGAGAATCTTAACAACTACAGTGCTTATGGCAGCGAATCTCCGCTTGCTATACTAAAAGAAAATAATGGGAAGTTATCTGTCCTGGATCTGGAAGACCAGGATGGTATGACGTTTTATCACCATGTGGAGGAAGTGGCTGAAGTAGATTACAGGTATTATAAAAGTTTTACAGGGCAATATATTACATACGATGGCACAACGGAGGTGCGGGAATACGGTTTTTACGTCAGGAATCTTGATCTGCAAGTCGAAAACCAATTTAATCCCATGGGAGAGTTGTTGTGGGCAGAGGGGCTGTACAAAGGATTCAAACCTTTTCAGGGATGCGGCCTTAGGACAGTATATTCAAAGGATGTTTTTGATAAAACGATGGAAGTTATAAAAAATGGAGAGGCTACTAAATATTTGATGTCTTATGGTAAACTTAACGGCAATGCTCAGGGGAAACAGTAAATGTTATTTTGAGACACTTGAAAAGAAAATGATATATAGAGTTCGATTTGGTCTTGAAACGGTTAGATATACAAAACCAAATAATGAGTTCAAGGTGATGTTTGGCAAATAAGGCGCTGATATTGCATACAATAGCGGATGTTCGGCACTGTGTTGACAACTCCCTCTACAAAGGCCGCCTCCTGTTTTGCACTCACTCCAGCGTCGAAGTTTATTTAAAGGATGCGCTTTCAGTGGAATGCAGATGTCTCAGCAGTTTTTTTTCCAACGAAGAAGTCCTTTGTCTTATGGACAGCGCCTCAGATGCCGTAGATAAAATTCTGGATTCCCTCGATGAACATGTCTCTCCTTCATTAAACGAACGGTATGGTCTTAAAATGAATTTTTTCCGGTGTCTTTACTCTTACAATGGCAAGCATCAATATCTGGGGTATTTAGTTCTGTCCGGGGCCATAAGAAAAATATCGGAGATTTTTGATTTGACGGAGATTTCCTTGTTTGATTATAAGTTTGACAAACTTATCGATACAGACAAATCTTTGAGAGACACCATCTCTTTACTGTTTAAAAACGTAGATGTCATAACTTATCAAAAGAAGATAGAATCCAAAGGCGGTAAGGTTCTCTTTAATATTGTAAAAAGAATAAGACAGAGACCCTTACATTCCGTTGAGAAGCTGGTTGGACAACTTATATTGGAACTGAAGCATAGAGTATTTTCAAAGGGGAAAAAGACCATATTAATTTATGGACACTTATATGAGCTGGATTTTTTGATTAATAGACTTGATAAATACAATGTCATATCCTATAACTACAACAGCTGCATCCCTGCCGGATTTAAGTCTAAGGAATACGTTTCTGACGTGAGTGTCGATTATCGTAATTTTGAAGACGATATCAATGACAGCATTGCGGCTGTGTTCCTCAGTGATTTGAAATCAGATTTCGATACAAATATCAATAAATATTTGAATGCTGTCCTGTTGCTTAGAGACATACAGGGGAAATACCCGATTTCTTTAGGAATCTGGGGTAACAGCCCTGTTTATGGAATAAAGGCATGTATTGTCGGGTATTTATTATCTGAAGGCATAACAACGCTTGGGGCACAGCACGGCTGTCTTGTTGGAGATTCCTACAAGCCCTGGCACTTCGATATCGAACTCGACCGATGCACTACATTCATAAGTTACGGCTTTACGGAGGAAGACCTGAAAAGACTCTACCCCGATAAAGTGCAATGCCCGGAAATTGTCCCGCTCGGCAAAGTAAAACTCCCGAATTTTAAAAAGGCCAACAAAACAATAGACATCCTGTTTCCCCTGCAAAGCAGCACTTCTATGTTCGAAGGCGGCATGGACGCCACCCTGCCTCATAAGCTCACTGAAAGACAAATAGCAATACTTAATTATTTGAATGGGTTAAAAGGTCTTAAAATTTACGTAAAACCATTCATGAACTCAAACTATGACAACTGTTCTGTGCTTCCGGTATTAAAAAAGATGAATAATTTAACGGTGGTTTACGATATGGTATTGTTAGAGTTTCTGGAGAGGTATCATTCGGCCGCCATAGTTATGGAGCTGCCCTCACAGCCGCTTTTTGAAGTCCTGCATATGGATTCTGAGATATTTCTCATGAACTGCGAGCTGCATCCATATGAAGACCAGGCGCTGTCCGAGCTGTTAAAGCGTGTCCACTACGCATACGACACAGGGGAATTAATTGCCATGTTAGAATTATATATAAGCGGCAGGCTCCAAAAGAAGCGTGATCAGACTTTTTTCCATCACTATGTTTACAAAGAACACACAAAGAGAAATATATATAAATTAATTGACCGTCTTAGTGAAGGCCAGAGATAAAGTGCCGCCGACTGCCGCCGATTCATTTCACAAGAGATATTTATACAAATTAACCACAAACTTTGTCGGCCTTCTCATCGGCCTTGTATCCCAGACGATTATACCGAGGAGCCTTGGCCCAGGCGCCTATGGCGATTTTAACTATTTAACCGGTTTTTTTGGTCAGCTTATAACATTCCTCGAGTTAAATACGTCAACCGGATACTTCACCATGCTTTCGAAAAACCCTAAGGACTCAGGTCTGGTTCGTTTCTATATGTCTTTTGGCGTGTTGGTCTGCCTCTCTGTGTTTTTTATCGTTGGCGCCTCCCACATAACGTCTCTCCATAAGTATATATGGCCGGGCGAACAAATTGGCTTTATTTATCTGGCCGCGGTCTATGGACTGTTTACATGGACAACACAGATATTCGGCCAAATGACAGACGCCTATGGCCTGACCGTTGCCGCGGAAAAGTCGAAGATGTTTCAGAGGGTTTTTGGATTGTGTATTTTGTTGCTGTTATTTATGTCGGGCAGGTTAAATCTTACCGGCTTTTTTTTATATAACTACGCGCTGTTTATTTTTCTTCTCGCAGCCTTTATCTTTATTATGCAAAGGAGCGACTTCCCTCTTTTTAAAAAGACAGAATTAACGGCGGAACAGATCAGGCATTATGTAAGGACATCCTACGCCTACAGTCATCCACTGTTTGTAATCGGTTTGACGGGAATGCTGGCGAGCATTTTAGATATATGGCTTTTGCAGGTATTTAGCGGGAGTGTGGAACAGGGTTTTTTCGGTCTGTCAAATCAGATAGGCGCCATGTGTTTCCTGTTTACCGGGGCAATGACGCCGCTTCTGATGAGGGAGTTTTCCATCGTCCATGCTGAAAACGATACAGGACGAATGAAGGTGCTCTTCGAGAGATACATCCCCCTGATGGTTTCGATAGCCGCTTTTTTCTCGTGCTTTGTCTCAGTCAACGCTGAGAAGGTTATCTACATATTCGGCGGCAGGCAGTACAGCGCCGCGTTTTGGGCAGTCGCCGTTATGGCCTTTTTCCCAATTCATCAAACCTATGGACAGTTAGTCGCCTCCGCATACTTTGCGATGGGGAAAACCGCCCTGTACAGAAATATTGGGGTTATTATTAGCGCCGCCGGAGTGCCCGTGTCGTTTTTCTTAATAGCATCTCCAAAGTATTTCGGAGTTGGCGCGGGGGCAATGGGGCTGGCAATTAAGATGGTTGCCATTAACATTATAAGCGTCAACATCCTGCTTTTTTACATATCGAAACCAATTGGAATATCCTTTACCAGCTATTTGCGGCATCAGGCGCTTTGCATTGGTTTTATGATTGTAACGGCCTCTGTGACGGCATTAATCGTCAATCATATAATGAAGGACAGAATTGTCATTGGATTTCTCATCTCAGGCGTTATCTACACATTTGCCGCCTGTGTGTTCGTCTTTTACGTACCATTTGCCGCAGGGCTGAAAAAAGATGATATTCAAAAAATACTTAAGATGCTAAGGCGCTGATTATGCTATTGTATTAGAGTGAGGTACGGTTTATGATAGCTGCTGTGTTGATGGGAAGAAAGGGAAGCAAAGGCTTTCCGGGAAAGAATCTGCATCCATTATTTGGTAAACCTCTTGCTTATTTCCCGATGAAGGCCGCACACGATACCCCTGAAATAGATAAAACATATATATCGACCGACGATGAAAGGCTTATTGCCCTTGCAAATGAAAACTCTGTCGGGGTAATCATAAGACCTCCTGAGCTTTGCACCGACGCCGCCCTCGGTGAAGACGTTTATAAACACGCATATGGCGTTATCAGGCAGCTCAACCCTGACAAGGAAATAGAACTTATAGTGCTGCTCATGTGTAACGCGCCGACCATAACCCCTGCCATTATTTCTGAGGGTGTGAAGGTTTTGCGGGAAAATCTGGAGTATGATTCGGCGGTCAGCGTATCGAGGTACAACATGTGGAGTCCTCTTCGCGCCCGGAAAATCGACTCAGACGGGCTGCTGAAACCCTTTGTCCCTTTTGAGACGTTTGGAGACCCTAAGACGCTGAACTGCGACAGGGACTCTCAGGGGGATGTGTGGTTTGCCGACATGGGGGCGTCGATTGTGCGCCCGCGGTGTCTGGAAAACCTCGAGGACGGCCTTCTGCCGCAGAAATGGATGGGGCAGAAAATATACCCGCTTCAGCAATGGGGCGGCTTCGATATCGACTACGAATGGCAAATCCCGATGGCGGTATATTGGCTTAAGAAGCATGGGATTTAATATGCAAAAAAAAGGCGATACGCTGCATCATGACATAGCCGGTGAGAATATCCTTGACAGCGGCGATGAGAGATTTACCGATTACCGCAGGAAATGGGAAGAAAACCCTAAGACGCTCGACTGTGGCAGCTTCCCGCTCCATCTCGACATAGAGACTACAAGCGTGTGCAACCTGAGGTGTCCCTTTTGCAGGGCAACGGATTTAAGGACTGCGATAAAGCAGGGCTTTATGTCGTGGGAGACATTGAAAAAGGTAATGGACGAGGCAGGGGAGCACGGCCTCTATGCCTGCAAGTTTAATTTCAGAGGCGAACCGCTGCTGCATAAAGACCTCTTCAAATTTATAAGATATGCAAAGGAAAAGGGCCTCGTCGATGTGTTTTTTAACACAAACGGCACGCTCCTGACGGCTGACAAGGCCAAAGGGCTGATAGAAAGCGGACTTGACCGGCTTACGGTGTCGTTTGAGGGTTTTGAGAAAGAGATGTACGAGAAAAACCGTGTCGGGGCAAATTTCGAAGAAGTCGTAAAAAACGTCGAAACGCTGAGAGATTTAAAGGCGCAGCTTGGCAGTAAAACTCCAAAGGTACGCATTCAGGCCGTACTCATCCCCGGATTAAGGGAGCGCCTCGATGATTTCATCGCTTTTTGGAAGGACAAGGTTGACCAGGTATCGTATAATGAGATGCTGGATAACACGCTCACCACAATAAGCCCCGATGCTACAACTCAGCCGTGTCCGTTTCCCTATCAAAGGTTGATGATATTGTGGGATGGAACGATAACCGCGTGTCCCTATGACCATAATGGCAAGTTGGCTATGGGCAATATCCATAATGTCTCGATAAAGGAGGCATGGACAACGTTATTAGAGCCTCTCAGAAAACTCCACAAAGAGTGCCGTGCGCAGGAAATTCAGGCATGTGCCGAATGTCCACAGAGACAAAGCGGGATGTGGTAAGGCGTGACGGCTGAAAAATGTTCCAACTCCGCAAGCGCCGCAAAGACTGACCCCATAGTGGCCGAATTTTTACGCGGCATCGCATCCCTGAATGATCAGATAAGGGAAATATATCTATTCGGTTCGCGAACCCGTACGGATTGGCGGCCTGACTCTGATTACGATATATTGATTGTCGCCGATAAAAAAGATCGGCTTATTAAAGATAAACTCTATGACTCTGTGATGGACATATTATTGGAAACAGGAAAGCTGGTATCCCTGAAGATATTTCAAACTAACGAATTTATCAGATTAAAGTCAATTCCAACACCGTTTATGGAAAATGTCATGAGAGAAGGTATTAAACTTGAAATCCTCGGATAAGGAATTAGTAAAGGGCTACGTTCAAAAGGCACAGAAGAAGCTGGAGGTTGCCAAGAGGCTCTTTACAAACGGCGACTATGAAGACTCCGTGTCCCGCTCGTATTATGCTGTGTTTCACGCGGCTCAAGGACTTCTCTTAACCGAAGGTGAGCACGCAAGCACACACAAAGGTGTGCTGACCCTGTTCAGCCTCTTGTTTGTAAAGACCGGCAGGTTTATGAAAAACTTAGGTAAATATTTGTCGAATTTAAAAGACGACAGAGAAAGCGGCGATTATGAGATTTTCTCATATATCGACGAGGACACAGCAGATACGGCACTAAGAGAGGCCGAAGAGTTTATCAATCAAACCATCTTATACCTACAGAAAACGGGACTAATGGATTAAAATATATGACCGCAAGTGCTACCTATCGAGGGCATTTATTACATCGTGAAGTTCGGTCAGGTCATTAATCCTGATACAGGTCACACCGTTAAATATATCAACATCTCCCCTTTCTCTGGCGATAAACGGGACTAGGTTCGACCGTGCTGCCTTGTAGTCGCTCATTGCGTCGCCGACATAAACCGCTTTGCCGGGGCTTACGCCATGCGTGTCGAGGATTTCCTTTACAATTGCGGCCTTCTTTTTTGGGGCACCGTGGACTGCCTTAAAATACTCATCCATATGTCTGCGTCTTATTATCTGCTCTATCTCTCCCTGCGGTGTGGCGGTTGAAACAAAACACTGATAAACGCTCCGGGCGAAGTTATCCAGAAACTCCCTCGCCCCCCTCACAAACGGCGCAATAGAGACCTCATCCACAACAAGGCCGGCAAATTCCCCGCAAAGGGCATCAAACCGCTCACCAGTGAGCGGCCTCTCTAAGATATGTTCATAAATATAGCGAAACTTGTCGAACCTCGACACCCCCGCGTTTTGCAGGTGAAACTCAACGACCCTGTCCATAACGTCCTGCCCCTCAGGCTCAAAGAGCTTAGCAAATGCCCGCGTTTTTATATCGACCGATTCAACAAGTACACCGTCAAAATCAAAAATTATAGAGTTGATCATCAAATCCCTGGATTAATCATCAAATAACCCTAATGGCATTCTAACCATCAAACAAGCCTACAACGGTGCAGGGAGCGCTGTCAAGTCCTTCTATACGCAGGGGAAGCACTACGACTTCCCTCAATGATTCAAGCTCCATTGACAGGTTCATATCCTCAATCAGTAAAATCGTGGCGTTTCGCCCGCCGGGGTCTAAAAATGCCCTATGTGTATGCCTTCCCAACTGACGGTCAGCATATGGGGATACAGATATCCAGTCTAACCCTACTGCGCGCAGATGTGGATATGTGCTTCGTAAATAAAGCCCCACTTCCGGGTCAATACCGGGATTTGATTTAACATATGCCTCCTCGTGCCTGCGTTTGCCCCAGTTTGATTGTATAAGCAGGAGGTCTGTTTGGGGCATTATCTCAAGAGGCAATTTTATAACCTCCGATGGTTCTAACGAAACGCTCAGTACCTGGGGATTTTTAAAAAACCAAAACTCTGGCGGATACTCATAAACCTTCATGCCATTATCGAAAAAATGATTTGGTGCGTCCACATGCGTACCCCAGTGGTTTTCCATCGTAAATGAGGAGACATTTGCGGTGTCCCCGGCGGCGATTGATTTACGCATTTTAATGTCAAGGGATTTCGTCCCGCCGTAAACGGGGTTATCTTTTTCTGCCAGCGCGTATGAGAGGTATTCGTATCTCACATCAGGTCAGAGGGACTGGTTTTCAATGATATCTCGTTATATAATTCGTGTATCGTCTCGAGAATACCCTGTCCAAGGTCAACATAGGTGCGGGAGGTCAACCGCCGGCCGAGTTTCGGGGCAAATGAATAAGGGGTTATCTCGTAGTGCAGGCCGCTGTTTGGCGGGAGAAATTCGAGTTCGATCTTATTGTCGAACATCTCCTTTATCATGAGCAGGAGGTCTTTTATCCTCATCTTTTGGTAGCCAGTTATGATTATGTGCTGATTAGCGAACTCCTCGTCAAGTATCTCGACACTGCCTCTTGCCGCGTCGTGGACATGGACATATTCCCTGAGTTCTTCGCCGTCGCCGTGGCGGGTTATCTTCCCTTCTTCAAGTGCCTGCGTTAACATTGAATGGATGTAGTTTGTGCTGTCCGCCCGTGGGCCATAGAGTGAGCCGAAACGCAGTATCGTATAGGGCAGACCAAAAAGCTCCCTGTAGTTTTCGATTAACAGCTCACAGGCCTGTTTGGTGCTTCTGTATATGGAACCTGCCTTAGAATAAACGTAAAGAGAACTGGCAAAGACAAATCTCTTTACGTCTGCCTTTCGACACGCCTCCAGTATGATAGTGTTTCCAAGTATGTTGCTTCTGACGCTATCAAGTGGCTTATTGCTTGCCTCGTCTATGTCGGCGATACCGGCAAAGTTATAGACGTAATCACACCCGTTTACAACCGCCTCAACTGCCCGCTCATCTAAGATGTCGCCGATTACCATTTGCTGTGAGCCGATCAAATAACGGGATTGTCTTATGTCATAAATAAACACCTCATAGCCTGAGGCGTCAAGCACATCCGCCACATGGCTTCCCATGAAGCCCGCTCCGCCAAATACCGCAACCCTGTTTGCCTGACTTGGCATATTATAATTTACCAAGCCCCTTCAACAGGTTTTCCGTAGATAGCAGCTCCATTTCAACGCGCGATTCAACCGCGTATGAGCCTATGTGAGGGGTGAGAATGGTGTTCCTTAACTCCCGCAGCCTGCCGTCATATGGCTCTCGCCCGAACACGTCTATGGCCGCGCCGCCAAGTCGTCCGCTTTTTAAACTCTCAAACAGAGCGTCTTCATCGACCACCCCGCCGCGTGCCACGTTTATGAGCCAGCTGCCTTTTCTCATCAGAGCAATCTCATCTGCTCCCAAGATCAGATCCTTCGTGTTGACATGAATAATTACTATATCGGCAAAGTCGAGAAGCTCATGCAGGGATAACTTTTTTACATGCTGAAACGGCTCGTCCCCGACAAACGGGTCGGTAAATGCTATGGCACATCCTAATGACTGTAACAATGACGCAGATGCCCTACCAATGCGGCCAAAGCCGATGATTCCGACGTTTTTCCCGATTAGCAGATTACCCATGAGTTTTTCCCACTTACCGGCCCTGATGGCGGAGTCCATTTCGCTGATTTTTCTGAGGAGATTTAATATCAGGCCGGCGGTCAGTTCAGCAACGGCGCGCGTGGGGGCGTCGGGTGTGTTAAAGACCTCTACGCCAAGCCCTTTGGCCGCTTCCATATCAACATTGTCAAGCCCTGTGCCGCATCTGGAGATAACCTTCAATCCAGGCAGGCCCTCAAGCACATCGGCACTAAGGGGTTCAGTCCCTGCGATAATGCCGGCTGAGCCGAGGCAGAGTTCGATAATCTCTTCTTTTTTTAGTTTTCGCCCGTACGGGTTTAGTGCAATTTCAAAGTCAGAACGCAGAGGTGCCAGCGGCTTGTCATCGTACTTGCCGAAGGACGATGTCGTTATAGATATTTTTGCCTTTTTCAAATTAATTTCTTCTCAGGTCAATACTTCCAGCTATACTATCACATTAACTATGGAAATATCTACGTGGAGAGGCCGTACATATTGATAAAATCTCATATAATCAATTATACTTCGCATGATGCCTCGCATTAAGAATGGTTCTATCATAACCCCGATTGCCTGGTATGCGTCAGGAGGTATTGTTGGACACAGATAGACGACAGGATTTGATTGCAGGCTTAACGATCTTAATACTGTTATTTGTCTGCTATTACCAGATATTATTAAAGGCGGATTTTCTCACTACATGCGACTGTGTATATAGTTATGACAACGCAAATGAAACAGCTAAGGGGAATGGTTGGAGGCCTGACAAAGCGTGGGGTATTTCATTTTTTTATGGCGATCCGGCAGTACATCATCCCTGGTCAATATTCTCGTTGCTCCTTAGATTAGTCCCATCTCATAAAATTGCCTATACGGCAGCAATTCTGTTTCTTTTATTTCTTGCGGCATTTTCTAATTATTGTTTGTTGAAAAAGCTGCTTCCCGATTTAAATAAACTTAACTGGATGATTTTACCGATGCTTTCATTATTAGTCGTGTTTACTCCCGGGCAGATGAAATATAGTAACGATAGAATATGGACTGCCTTATCGATTTGTGCGCCTCTGCTAATTATATTGCTTCATGATTACCTGCAGAAGCCAAAGTTTACTCATTTATTCTATTGTTCTATTTTGTTCTGGTTCAGTTTTTTTACAGGGAGCTATGTATGTATTAATCAATTGGCCGTTTTAGAGTTAATATTTATAGTTATCTACTATTTATATTATAAACCATCATTAAAGCCGTTTCTTCTTAAAATAGCAGCGTTAAACATTTTTACATTGTTTTGGTTAATTCTTCTTGGCAGCTGGACATTTTATTCATTGATTGTAGAACATTCGATTATGGATTATGAAAGACCTATCACCCGCTGGAGTAGTTTATTAACAAACATCGCTATGTCTAATATTCTGGCTTTTGCAACAGATCTATTTCACACCGGATGGTTCCAGGAATCGAAAAGTTTTATCGGTTTAGAGTTTTTCCTTAAAAACAGCTGGAGAAATTGCTCTATAATATTTCCATTTGTAATGATTTATTTTGTTTTTAAGAAATCTAACGATTTTTGGGAATATTCAGTAAAATGGATAACCATATTTATAACTGTTTTCTTTACTCTTGCCATAGATAATTTACCATTTATTGGATATATATTAGAAAGGATATTTAAGGGATATGGGTTCAATAAATATTATCTAATGAATTACACCTTTCAGATTGCTTTAATCGGCATATTTATTTCTAATCTTAACGATAAGAATAATATAACGGCAAGCCGGACGGGGAGATTCCTACAGCGAATATTAGCCGTTGTTTTAGTTATAGTTTATCTGACTCTAACCATCGCATCCATCCTTATATTGACTAATTATGATTTTTTCTTTAACTATACTCTAAGAATAGCCGACAGATGTTTCACAAGCATGAATATACCTTCGGGAGTAGCTTCCGGCAACGGATATTTTAAAGATTATCTATTGGAAATTATAAGAATAAACATTAAAATATTTAAATCGGGAATTAACTGGAATGCGACACTATATTATCTTTTAACAATTATCATAGTATTGCCGTTTATTAAAGATAAATGGCTGTTTAAGGCCATAAAAATAAGAAAATACCTGATTGTTATTTTGCTGTTACATGCGATATTACTATCATGGAGCTTATATCCTTTGAATAGGGATAATCACTATTGGAAAAACGACTTCGATTCAAATACTTTTAAA
Source organism: Nitrospirota bacterium (assembly GCA_015233015.1). Taxonomy (GTDB): domain Bacteria; phylum Nitrospirota; class Thermodesulfovibrionia; order Thermodesulfovibrionales; family Magnetobacteriaceae; genus Magnetominusculus. The sequence goes on from JADFYO010000004.1 coordinate 70,654, forward strand.
CCGACTGACAGGTTTTATTTCGTTCGTGAAGACAAAAGTAAATTTAATCGGGACATTAATATATTAAAAAAAGACTGGCTATATGAAAACGGCGATGTGAAGGAGAAGATGAGAGATTTTCTACTGACACCCGGGTTGTGTTTAAGCAGCAACGTATCGATCATATCCTCTGACACCAGGGCGTTTTCTTTTTTAGCTTTTAATAATGATGGCAAAGAAAGAATCAAAGAATTCAGGGATGTCGAATCCGGCCCGCTCTACTCGTCCGGCTTGCTTGACCTTGGCGCAGTTACATATTATTATTCGTTGACGGAATTATATAATCTCCCCGTGAATCTCACATTTTATAAGAGTACTAAAGATATATATATTTACAGGAATCTTTCAGCCTGGCCTTATTATTATCTGGCAGACGTTACACAGACAATAGATAGTCTTTCAGATCTTGCCTCCATAAAAAGCCTAAGGAAAGGTGCGGCATATATTTATGATAAAAATCTGCAAATAGCGCCTAAAGGCAAGTCGTATATAAATATGACACTCTTTTCTTTTGGGAAAATGGAGTTCGACTATTCGGGAGAATCCGAAAACCTTTTAATCGTTGCGGACGCATGGCATCCTTTTTGGAGGGCATCGAATGGCAGCGGCGATTTAAAGGTAATCAGAGCTAATGGTATTTTCAAGGGTGTGGTTCTGCCAAAAGGCAGCTATGCGGTAAGGTTATTTTTTGATACATCTCCATATGTACCTGGTATTTATATCGCAATAGCGAGCTGGTTTATTTTTCTGGCAATATGGATAGTATATTATAAAAGACCCCAAAAATTTGACAATATGTTAAACAGAACCTTCGGGGGGCAGCCGCCACACCGCGTTAATGGGCAATAATGCTTAATTCCTGACGGATATGTTATTGGAATGTCCATGTTTAGATCTTATGTGTTAATATACTGCGTGTCAACGTTAAACGTGAAAGCGGCGGTAAGTATGTGCTGTGAGGGAAACGGCGGCGGGTGTAGTGCCGTCAATGAGGTTGTGCGTTGCAAATAAAATCTCATTTAAAAGACCTGTACAGGGTAATAAGTTCAGGCATATCGAGAAAAGGGCAGCTGCGGCTCGACATGAATGAGGCATATGCCGCCCTCCCCGATGATTTCATAGACTCGGTGCTTTCTCATATAGACGCCGATTACTTATCGATGTATCCCGAATACGAAACGCTGCAGGAGAAGATTGCCCTCTCTGACGGCCTGGGACCTGAAAACATCTGTCTTTCAAACGGCTCAGACGCCGCAATTAAGTACATCTTCGAGGCGTTTGTATCGCCGGGCGATAGAATACTGCTTACCGAGCCGACATTTGCTATGTACCCGGTGTATTGCAAGATGTTCGACGCCTCGATAATTGCTGTCGAATATGGGGCAGACCTGTCTTTCCCGGTCGATAAATTTTTGGAATCGATAACGGGAGCAATTAAATTAGCAGTCCTTATAAACCCAAATAACCCCACAGGGACATTAATTCATAAGGATGATGTTATAAGAATAGTAGAAAGGGCACGGGATTGCGGTGTGATTGCCGTTATTGACGAGGCATATTTTCACTTTTGCGGCGAGACGGTGATTGATAAGGTTCTGGAATATGAAAATCTGATAGTGTTAAGGACATTTTCAAAACTTTGCGCTATGGCGGCGTTGAGGCTTGGATACGCGGCTGCGTCCAGCGGGATTATCGGGGGGCTGAAAAAGGTAATCCCCACATTCGATGTAAACGGCATAGCGGTGTTATTTGCCGGGCGGTTTCTGGATACACCGGGGCTTGTCAAATCGATGTTGAAGGAGTTCAAAGAAGGAAAGGCATTTCTGATGGACAAGCTGTCTCTCCATGGCATTGAGTTTGTTTCGGGGAATGCCAATTTTCTGCTCATAAGATGTCATGGCAGAGCCGCGGAGATAGTAAGGGCGCTATCGGAGAGAAACATTCTTGTCGGCGGTGGATTCAAACTGCACATGCTCAGGGATTACATAAGAGTTACCGTCTCAAAGAAGGAGATTATGGAGCGGTTTTTCGATGAGTTTATAGGTATCTACAGGAAGATGATTTAGGGGATTGTGAAACTTTTAGTAATATTCGACAAAACTATCGATATCGATACAGTTGACCTCAGAGGAATAGATACGGCGGCGCTTTTTCCACTGACCGGCGATATTAATATTACGAAAAAAATCGAATTGGCGCTTTCTGAAAAATTAGGGGGCAATGGCTGCGTTACAACTATAAATTCCACTGATATGGTTCACGCCGAGGTTGATTTCATTGTGGAGACAATCAGTAAATGGTCTTCCTCCATCGGCATTCATAAGATCAAAGGGAAAACCCTGAGGGAGTGGCTTAAACTTCCGGGAAGGAGGATAAGCACATGGTGGTTTGGCTCTATTGCCGAGAAAAACACTCTGAAAACAGATTTATTTTTCAGGCTGGCTCAATCTAACGCCGTGCAAAAGGCGGTTATTGCTTCTGGCTGCGGCCTCTGCCTTATCGCGCTTGCCGACGGGGATATAGCAAAGGCAGCCGCGTTGACGGCCGTCAAATCAGGAATAACCTATAAGGTGGTTTCACCGGAGACAAGTGCCCGGAATGCCGTCGTTCGTTCAATAAGGTCATCGCCCGTGATTTCGGGGCTTTTAAGATTGCTGGATTTTGCCAGACGCGGCGTCAGAGCCAGAAGCAATATGGGGAATATAGGGCGGCGGCTTCCCGATAAACAATCCGTACTTTTTATAACATACTTTCCTTCGGTGGATAAGGAAAAGGCCTTAAAGGGTGTTTTCGAGAATAAATACGCAAAATCGCTGCAACAAAAACTAAAGGCACTCGATATCCCTGTATTGTGGGGTGCGATGTATGTTGCGGTTAATAATTATACATTCGTGGATGCTATAGCGCTTGCCAGAGGGTTTGTTAAAAACGGAGAGAGACTGTTCTTCATCGAAGAGTTCGCATCGATGTCAATCATATTTGAAGCGCTTAGTCTGTGGCTCAGACAGTTAGTAATCGGCAGCTTATTATTTCGATTTATAAAAAAGGCTGTTTTGAATCCACCGTTAAACGCCGAAAACTACGGCTTAGCCCAATCTCTCTGGAAGGAGTCGTTTTATGGCATCCCTGCCGTCGAAGGCATTTTATATTATCTGACCTATGAGAGGATATTCAGGGAAGTTCCAGACATTTCGAAATGTATATACTACTCGGAGATGCACCCATGGGAAATGGCCCTCAACGCCGCCAAACCCGCTGAGCTTCACAGCATAGGCTTTCTTCACACTACGCTTTCAAAGAGGGATATGTACTATTTAAAAGACGCCGTTGATTTCACCGGAGAGTTTAAATGTCCGGCACCTGACACACTTGCCTGTAACGGCGGTCACGCTGAGAGGCTGCTGAAGGCGCAGGGGTACTCAAATGTGCAAACCCTCGAGGCCGTAAGGCAGATGTATCTGGAGGATATTCTAAGGACTCGCCCTACCCCCTCAGCCCAAAGGTCAGCTCTTCTCGTAGCCGGTACGATAGACCGGGCAGAGACTATGTCACTGATTACGTTGATTGACAATGCCATAGACAACCTTCCCCCCGTAACGCTCTGGTTTAAGGGCCACCCCGCTCTGCCGTTTGAGGGATTGTTTGAAGAGCTTGGAATAAAAGGGAAATATACAATAAAACACGGCGATATTACTGAGTATCTTGGTGAATCGTTTGCGGTAATCGTCTCATCGGGCACGGCAGCCCTCGAGGCTATTGCATACGGCGCCGAGGTAATTATCCCATTTTTCCCCAACTGCGGCAACACAAATCCCCTTTGTGATTTCGGCGGCTTTTATCACAGGGTGACATCGAAAGACGAATTGGCTGCAACTGTAGTAAGACTTCGTGGCGGTGCCACCCTTCACACAATCGATGACAAGAGAGAGCTTATAAGAAACTACTGGCTTTTCGACAGCAGTCTTCAGAGATGGGCGGCATTATTGAGATGAAAAAGAAACTGCCGATACTTACCGCCATAACATTTCTCCTGTCCCTGATATTGTATTTGTCCGGGAGTTTTGATTATTTTGAACTGAAGGCCTACGATATATACTGCCGGTATTTAAATCCCGCGACCGCCGCGGACAATATCGTCATCGTCAAGATTGACCAGAATAGCCTTGACGCAAGGAGCAAGCAGGGTACAAATTGGCCGTGGCCGCGCCAGCTCTACGTCCCGATTGTAGAATATATGTCGGAGGCCGACGCGGTGTTTATCGATATACTATATACCGAGGCGTCCTCCTACGGCGTGGATGACGACAAGATGTTTGCCGATGCCGTAAAGAAGGCCGGCAATGTCTATATTGCCCTTTTTCTTTCGGTAAATCCCCCAAAACAAGCAGCATCGGAGGCCGAAGAGCAACTTATAAAACGCATAGAAGTCAAAGGTGACGCCGCACCGTTCAGTTCTTTTAACTCGATGATAACCCCGATAGAGGTACTGATGGATGCGGCAAGAGGCGGCGGCAACGTCGCGATTTCACCGGATAAGGACGGCATTTACAGGAAAATCCCCATGTTCTTTAAACTAAGAGGGCATATCATACCGTATTTTTCGCTTGAATATCTGACAGATAAAAAAATTGCCGCAATTGACAACGGGCGTATAATTATAAGGGGAAAAGAGGTGCCGGGAACGGCCCCCCTTCTGAGATTTTCAACCCGAAAGGAACCCTATAAGTCTATCTCCGCCATAAATATAATAGACTCCTATATTTCCGTTAACCAGTCGGAGACGCCTGAGATAAAAAAGGCATTTTTTAAGGGGAAGACCGTTTTTATGGGGTTGACAGCGGCCGGGCTGTATGATTTAAAATCCACACCGGTTTCCGCCGTCTCAACGGGGATAAATATCCATGCCGCCGCCTTTGACAATATGGTAAACGGCGGGTTTATCAAGCGGCTTGGGAAGGGTTACGTGATTATTCCCATGTTTTTCTTATCTCTCTTTGCCGTGTTCTCGGTGCTGAGACGCCATTCGCTTTTAAACAACATCGCGGCATTGGCGGCGTCCGTAGCCGCGATAATAGCAGTCACGGCCATTTTATTCAGAAATTCGATATATCTGGAGGTCATACCGCTTTTAAATGCCGGCATAACAAGCTTTATTGCAGCCCTTGCGTATAGTTACGCCTCTGAGGGAAAGCAGCGGCTGTTTCTCAAGACGGTTTTTACGCAGTATATGGACAAAAAGATTGCCGACCATATATTGAAAAATCCCGAGCTGCTGAAACCCGGCGGCAGCACTATGAATGTCGTGGTGTTTTTTGCCGACATCGCAGGCTTTACGACAATATCCGAGATGCAGACCGCAGAGGAGACGGCCATTATGCTTCATGGCGTGATGAGCGAGCTGACAGAGGTAATCATCGCCTATGGCGGCGTCGTGGATAAGTATATCGGCGACTGCATAATGGCGTTCTGGGGCGCACCGGTCATCTCCGACAGCGATGAGATAAACTCATGCAGCGCCTCTGTCAACTGCCTGAAGGCGCTGGACAAGGTCAACAGCGAATTTAAAACGAAGGGGTTCCCCAATATATCCCTGCGCATAGGAATGCACAAAGGCGACGCAATCGCTGGCAATATGGGCAGCAACAGGCTCTATAATTTTACCGTCATAGGGGACACCGTGAATCTGGCGTCACGCCTTGAATCGGTAAACAAGTATTTTAAGACAAATATAATAATAAGCGAGGACATACTAAACGGCACAAACGGCCTGTTTCTGAGCCGCGAGCTTGCCCTCATCGAGGTTAAGGGCAAGAGCATACCGGTAAAGATATTTGAGGTGATGGGGTTTCTCGAGGGAGTTGACAGCGATAAAAGGGTTCTGGCCGGGCAATATTCTGCCGCGATGCACTTATTTAAAGAGGGAAAGTGGCAGGATGCGGCTGATAAATTAGAGGAACTGCTGGGACAATATCCCAACGACGGGCCGTCCAATCTCCTGTTAAAACGGGTAAAAAATTGTTTGGCGGCGCCGCCCCCCTTGACAAACGACTGGATAATTGTTAAAATGACCGAGAAGTGATGAAAAGATTTGCTGTCATAATACTCTTGTTGCTCATCCCCGTGGTCGTATATGGGGAGACGATGCAGGTAATAACGAAGGAAAATGCGGTCAGGGCGGAATGTAATTTTTTCTCCACCGTGACGGTGATGGTCAAATATGCCGACGCGTTAGAGATAGTCTCGACGAAGGGCGACTGGTATATGGTGAAATTCGGGGGCAAGTCCGGCTGTATTCACAAGAGCGCGCTGGATAAGACCGCCGTTAAATTAGCCAAGTCAGAAAGCGGCAGCCATGCCGCCTCCAGTGATGAGGTGTCCTTGGCGGGCAAGGGATTTAACCCGCAGGTTGAGGACGCTTATAAGCAGAAGCACCCGGAATTGGATTTTAATCTTGTCGCTAAGGTTGAGGGCTATACGGTGGCGGCTGAGAGAGTTTCAGAGTTTATCAAAGATGGGGGGCTGACGGAATAATTTGACTATGAGACGATTCTTTGACATAAAACGATTTTTTGGCGCGACGTTATTTTCGGTGTTTATATTTACGGGCTTTCTGCCGCCGCTTCCGGACTTGACGGAGAAGGTTGTAAAGGTTGGGACAGCTGTGACCAAGGCGGCGCGCCCAATATCACCGGAAGAGGAATACTATATCGGCAGGTCGGTTGCGGCAAGGATATTGGCGTCTTATAAGCTTTTAAATAACGATGCGTTTACGACATATATTAATCTCACGGGGCAGACGATAGCGTTTCACTCGGAGACGCCGTTCACATATGGCGGCTATCACTTTGCGGTGCTGGATTCGAAGGAGATAAATGCCTTTGCGTGTCCGGGCGGGATTATATTTATCACAAAGGGCATGATAGATTTAGCGGTAAACGAGGACCAGCTTGCCGCGATACTTGCGCATGAGGTCGCGCATATAAACCATAAGGACGGTATTGGGGCAATTCAGTCGTCCCGCTGGTCGGAGGCGCTGACCGTTGTCGGCTCAGAGGCCGCGAAGCAATACACCTCCGGTCAGGTCTCCCAGCTGCTGAATATCTTTGAAGGGTCGATAGACGACGTTTTTAAATCTCTGGTAACAAGCGGTTACTCCAAATCGCAGGAATATGCGGCTGACGAAAGCGCGCTTGTTTATTTAAGGGCGTCGGGATATAATCCATCGGCGCTGAAAGATGTCCTGAATAATCTTCAGGGGAAGGCAAGTGCCGCAGGCGGCGGTGTCTTCAAGACCCATCCATCGACTGCTGACAGGATAGCAAACATAAGCGCTAAGCTCACCGCGTCTCAAGTCTCGGAGTTTTTTGAGGTTCGCACGAAGAGATTTTCTGAGCAGTACGGCAGTTTCGTAAGATAAGACTACATACTACTACCAAAATTCGTTAATACAACGGATGTTCCCCCGGCAAAAACGAGTGAAATCGTTATAGTAGGTAATTTACCCTTATTACTCTCTGATTACCTACAATAAAACCAGCTATACACCTATTGTTATCCCAAGTGATTCATCATATAATTATCTGAGGTAAGCACATCCCAATCTCTCTGTCAGAGGAGGGAAATATAAACATTCAGATATGTAAAGGTGCAAAGCGAAATGCCACCCGGGCAACTTAGTGGTACCGTTGAAAATATAGGAGCAAAAACGTGAGGTGAAACCATGAGCGAACAAACACCCGTCAGCCACCCTTTGTACAACTCTCTGGCCGAGCTTGCCCTGAATATGCGTTCATCGTGGAATCATGCCACCGACGAGGTGTGGCGGGCGCTCGCGCCCGCGTTGTGGGAACTCACTCATGACCCATGGATCGTCCTTCAGAGTGTCTCGCACAACAGGCTTGAGTTCGTGAGTGGTCAATCTCCCGATTTCAGCAAGAACGTTAACAGCCTGTTGCAGGCGATGCGGCAAGCGTTGGAAGTGCCTGCGTGGTTTCAGCGACATCATACGAAATCTCCATTAACAGGTGTAGCGTATTTCTGCATGGAATTTATGTTGAGCGAAGCATTGCCCATTTACTCAGGCGGACTAGGCAATGTGGCTGGTGATCAGCTCAAAGCCGCAAGCGATCTGGGCGTGCCGGTAGTGGGCGTCGGATTGTTGTACCAGCAAGGCTATTTTCGCCAGGAAATAGACAAGGACGGAGCGCAACAGGCACTTTACCCGTACAACGACCCCGCACAGTTGCCAATAACACCGTTGCTCCACCCTAACGGCGAATGTTTGCGGCTGGAGATCGCCTTACCTGGTTACTCTGTCTGGCTGCGAGCTTGGCAGGTTCAGGTTGGTCGAATTAAACTTTACCTGCTGGACAGCAATGATACGGCTAACCTCCCTGCCCATCGGGGAATAACCAGCGAGCTATATGGCGGCGGGCCGGAGCTGCGCCTCAAGCAGGAACTGCTTCTGGGTATCGGCGGCTGGCGGCTGCTCGGCGCGCTTGGTATCAAACCGGAGGTTTGCCACTTGAATGAAGGACATGCAGCCTTCGCCGTGTTGGAACGCACCCGAAGTGTCATGGAAGAAATTGGGCAACCCTTCGAAGCAGCGCTGGCTGCCACTCGTGCGGGAAACCTCTTCACTACCCACACGGCAGTGGCCGCCGGCTTTGACCGTTTCGCTCCGTCTCTTATCGAACAATACCTCCGCGGCTATGCCGAGCAGAAACTCGGCATATCATTGCACGATTTGTTGGCCCTGGGCCGGAGCAACCCCAACGACTCGTCGGAAAGTTTCAACATGGCATATCTGGCAATTCGCGGCAGCGGTGCGGTCAACGGTGTGAGCCGATTACATAGGAAGGTCAGCCGGCATCTCTTTGAGCCTCTCTTTCCGAACTGGCCGGTGGACGATGTGCCAGTTGGACACGTGACCAACGGGGTTCATATGCCGAGTTGGGACTCAGCGGCAGCCGACGATCTTTGGACGAAGACTTGTGGAAAAGACCGCTGGCTTTGGACGACGGAAATCATGGAGCATGACATTCGCCGCCTCTGTGACGCCACTCTCTGGCAATTCCGCAACGCCGCCAGAAAGTCTCTTGTTGAATACGCCCGCGAGCGGCTGTCCAGACAACTGGCCGCCTCCGGGGCGTCGCCCGATGCGGTTGACGGGGCTAAAAAACATATATTTGATCCTGGCGCATTGACAATAGGCTTTGCGCGCCGCTTCGCGACCTACAAGAGACCCAACCTGCTGCTTCACGACCCGGAGCGGCTGTTGCGCCTGTTGAGCAATCCCCAGCGGCCGGTTCAACTAATCCTTGCCGGCAAGGCCCATCCGGCAGACCAGGCGGGTCAGGCCCTAATTCAGGAATGGACGCATTTCATTCGGCGGCCAGATGTCAGCCCGCATGTGATGTTTCTCAGTGACTACGACATGCTCTTGACCGAGCACCTGGTGGCGGGGGTGGATGTCTGGATCAACACACCACGGCGGCCATGGGAGGCGTGTGGAACGAGCGGCATGAAGGTGCTCGTCAATGGAGGCATTAATCTGTCGGTATTGGACGGCTGGTGGGCGGAGGCTTATACGCCTGAGGTAGGGTGGGCGTTGGGAGATGGCCATGAGCATGGCGATGATCCATATTGGGACGCGGCCGACGCCGTAACGCTTTACGAGAGGCTTGAACGGGAGGTTGTTCCGGAGTTTTATGACCGGGACGACAGCGGCATCCCCAGCGCATGGGTTAAGCGGATGCGGGAAAGTATGGCGCAGTTGACGCCGATGTTTTCTGCCAACCGCGCCGTGCGTCAATACACCGGGCAACATTACCTCCCGGCTGCCGCCGCCTACCATTTGCGCATTGCAGAGAAAGGCGCAGTTGGCAGACAGATGGCAGAGTGGAAGCGCGATCTGCAACAAAAATGGGACACGCTGCACTTCGGAAAAGTAAAGATTGAAACTAACGCTGTGCGGCACATAGTTAAGGTAGAAGTTTATCTGAACGCGCTCTGTCCTAATTCAGTGCGCGTTGAGCTTTATGCCGACGCGGTCAACGGCGGCACCCCTGTACGGCAGGAGATGACGTGCTCTGGCCAAAGTGCCAGCGAGACGGGCTGCTACATTTACACCGCCGCGGTGTCCGCGGCCCGCCCACCGGCGGAATATACGGCGAGGGTGATACCGCATTGCGACCATGTCGCGGTCCCATTGGAAGCCTCACAAATACTGTGGCAGCGATGAATGAATGAGGCTTATAACATGAAATCATGCCGGCTATTTATAAGGAACATATTGTGCAAGCCCCGCCCTTTGGCAGGGGAAGCTTTAGAATACTTAAATTAAGGAGAAAAAAAATGGCAAAGAAAACTAACACTGTTGCGAAACAGCCGGGTATGGGCGCCATTCCTAATGCAAAAGGGGTAACATTTCGGGTTTGGGCTCCCCATGCGGAAAAAGTTTATGTAACCGGCTCCTTCAATGACTGGAATGAAACCTCAACGCCGATGTTGACTGAGCCGGAGGGTAAATGGTCAACTGAAGTGCCGGGCGCAAAAGTGGGCGATGAGTACAGATACATTATTCACGCTGCTGCCGAATTGAATCTCGCACCATTATCCCGTATAGACCCTTATGCCAGAAAAGTAACAAATTCAGTTGGTAACGGCATTATCTACGACACTAAGGCGTTTGATTGGGGTAGTGATAAATTCCAAATAGCCTCATGGAATGAGCTTGTCATTTACGAGATGCACATCGGCACTTTTAACGTTAAGGAAAAGGGACATCCGGGGACGTTTGACAGCGCCGCCGAAAAACTTCCATACCTTAAAAAACTTGGTATAAATGCCATCGAAGTGCTGCCGATAATGCAGTTTCCGGGCGATTTTTCGTGGGGATACAATCCATGTCATCCTTTTGCCATCGAGAGCATTTACGGTGGACCGGATGCCTTTAAGCGCTTTGTTAAAGCGGCCCATGAGCATGGGGTCGCTGTCATCGTGGATATTGTTTATAACCACTTTGGTCCAAGCGACCTTGATCTGTGGCAGTTTGACGGTTGGGCCGAAAATGAGAAGGGGGGAATTTACTTTTACAATGATAAGCGCAGCAGCACACCATGGGGCGAGACGCGTCCAGATTTTGGGCGAGGCGAAGTGCGCCAGTTCCTGCGCGATAATGCCTTGATGTGGTTCGAGGATTGCCACGCCGATGGCATACGCATGGACTCCATAGTATATATGAATAGCATTGACGGCATCAGCAACGACATTCCCAATGGCTGGAGTTTGATGCAGTGGATAAACGAGGAGGTCCACAAACTATTCCCCGGCAAGATATGTATCGCCGAAGATATGCATAATAACGAATGGGTTACAAAAGACATTGGAGCGGGCGGCGCGGGCTTTAATGCACAGTGGGATGCCAACTTTGTTCACTTTATTCGAGAAGCCGTTATTATTCTTGACGATGCCTCCCGCGACCTCGACGCCGTCAGCAGGGTTATCCAGCATCGCTTCGCTGAGGATGCCTTCACGCGGGTCATTTATACCGAGTCGCATGACGAAGTTGCTAATGGCAAGGAGCGCGTGCCCGAAGAGATATGGCCGGGAAAAGTGGATAGCTGGTTTTCCAAGAAACGCTCTACATTGGGCGGTGCCATTGTGTTGACTTCGCCCGGAATTCCGATGATTTTTGAGGGGCAGGAGTTGCTGGAAGACCGCTGGTTTCAGGATAATGTCCCGATTGACTGGTCCCGGGCAAAGGACGAACGCGGCATTCTCGGAATGTACCGCGACGTAATCGCCCTGCGGCGCAATCTATCGGGTGTGACACGGGGATTGTGCGGACAAAACATCCATCTCTTTCATTTTGACGATGGGGCCAAGCTCATCGCCTTTCATCGATGGGACCAACAAGGCCCAACCGACAGCGTCATTGTGGTGGTGAATATGACCAATCAAGGCCTCTATGATTACGTCATCGGTTTTCCGCAGGCCGGCCTGTGGAAAACGCGGTTTAACAGCGACTCCTATATTTACGACAAGGATTTTGCCAATCATCCCACGCCGGATGTCGATGCCTATGAGGAAGGAACAGATGGCCTACCCTGCTCTGGCAAGATAAGCATTGGGCCATACACGGTAGTGATTTTTTCACAGGACAAGTAAGAATCCATGTTGAACACCATCTGCTCTGGCACGGCTATTCCGTGCAGGTCATGAAAAAAGGAGAACCGAACGATGAATACAGAAACTCTTTCCCCTGAACTACTCCAAAAGATGGATGCCTACTGGCGCGCCGCCAATTATCTATCGGTGGGTCAGATCTATCTTTACGACAATCCCCTGCTGAAGGAACCACTCAAACTGTCCCACGTGAAGCCACTGTTAGTTGGCCACTGGGGTACAACGCCGGGCCAGAGCTTCATCTATGTGCATTTGAACAGGGTAATCAAGCAGTACGACCTGAATATGTTATACATCGCCGGTCCCGGTCACGGCGGCCCGGCAATAGCAGCCAATACATATCTCGAAGGCTCTTACAGTGAGGTTTATCCCACCATCACGCAGGATGAGGCCGGAATAAAGAAGCTGTTCATGCAGTTCTCGTTTCCCGGCGGGATTTCCAGCCATGTCGCCCCATCGACGCCGGGGTCGATTCATGAAGGCGGCGAGTTGGGCTATTCGCTCAGTCATGCCTTTGGGGCGGTGTTTGACAATCCTTCGCTGATTGCCGCCTGCATTGTCGGCGATGGTGAAGCAGAGACCGGACCATTGGCCACAGCGTGGCATTCCAATAAGTTTCTCAACCCAATCACAGACGGCGCTGTGCTGCCGATTCTGCACCTCAACGGCTACAAGATCAGTAACCCAACCATTCTGTCCCGCATTGAGCCAGAGGAATTGGAGCAATTTCTGCGAGGCTGCGGCTGGGTGCCCTACTTTGTTGAAGGCGATGACCCTGCGAAGATGCATCAACTCATGGCCGCCATTTTGGATGAGGCCATTGGGGAGATACTGAAAATCCAAGTCAATGCGCGCAATAATAATGACACTACCCGGCCTCGCTGGCCGATGATCGTTCTGAAGTCGCCAAAGGGCTGGACTGGGCCTAAGGTCGTCGAGGGCCTGCAAGTTGAGGGCACTTTCCGCTCTCACCAGGTGCCGCTGCATGTGAATTCGGACCATCCCGATAATCTCAAACAGCTTGAAAGCTGGATGAGGAGTTACAAGCCTGAAGAACTGTTCGATGACAATGGCCGTCTCATGCCGGAATTAGCCGAGCTGGCGCCTAAGGGACTGCGGAGAATGGGGGCAAATCCCCACGCTAACGGCGGCCTTCTGCTCTGTGACCTGAAAATGCCGGACTTCCGCGTCCACGCGGTGAATGTGCCCGCGCCCGGTGCCGTTGAGGCCCAGGATGCGCTCGTGCTGGGTAAGTTCTTGGCAGACGTAGTCAAGCTGAACAAGGTTCAGCGAAATTTCAGGATATTCGGTCCCGATGAGACGCTCTCAAATCTCCTCGGCGCGGTTTTTGAAGCCACCAATCGTCAGTGGAACGCCCATGCGGTAGATAATGATGAGTTCCTCGCTCCCGACGGAAGCGTGCTCGACGCTATGCTCAGCGAGCACCAGTGCGAGGGTTGGCTGGAAGGCTACCTGCTCACAGGGCGCCACGGACTGTTCAACAGCTATGAGGCCTTCATTCGCATTGTCGATTCAATGTTCAGCCAGCACGCCAAGTGGCTGAAGGTAACGTCAGAGCTGCCCTGGCGCCGTCCTATCGCTTCGCTGAACTATCTGCTCACCTCCCATGTCTGGCAGCAGGACCACAACGGCTTCACTCACCAGGACCCAGGCTTCCTTGACCACGTCATCAACAAGAAGGCCGATGTCGTGCGCGTTTACCTTCCGCCCGACGCTAACTGCCTGTTGTCGGTCATCGATCACTGCCTGCGCAGCCGGCATTACGTCAACGTGGTCGTGGCCGGAAAACATGCCGGCCCTCAATGGCTGACAATGGACGCTGCCATCGTGCATTGCACGGAAGGAATTGGTATCTGGCAGTGGGCCAGCAATGACCAGGACAGCAATCCCGATGTAGTCATGGTCTGCTGCGGCGACACACCTACGCTGGAAATTCTTGCCGCCGTTTCCATTTTGCGTAGAGCCTTGCCCGACCTGAAAATCAGGGTTATAAATGTCATCGATTTGATGAAGCTGCAACCCAAGACCGAACACCCTCACGGGCTGAGCGAAACGGATTACGACACGCTCTTTACGAAAGACAAGCACATCGTATTTGCCTTTCATGGATACCCATGGCTGGTCCATAGGCTGACCTACTGCCGTAACAACCGTAACCTGCATGTCCGGGGCTATAAGGAAGAGGGCACTATAACAACTGCCTTTGACATGAGAGTGCAGAACGAAATGGACCGCTTTCATCTGGTGCAAGATGTTGTCGACAGGCTGCCACAGTTGGCCTCTAAGGGGGCATATCTAAAGCAGTCGATGCAGGACAAGCTCATCGAACATAAGTTCTTCATCCGCAAACACGGCAAGGACATGCCGGAAATCCAGGATTGGAAATGGAGTTGAGAAGAAACGTAGAAAGCGCAGGCGCAACGAGAGGAGGAGACACAATGCTTATTGGAATAGCCGCAGACCACGGGGGGTTTGACTTGAAAGTACGGCTGGTGGCAGATCTCGAGGCCGCCGGTTATGAGGTTGTGGACTTCGGCGCGCACGAGTTGGTTATGGGAGATGACTTCCCTGATTTTGTGATACCTATGGCAAGGGCGGTAGCCGGGGGCGAGCTGACCAGGGGCCTGGCCATCTGTGGCAGCGGGGTAGGAGCCTGCGTTGCTGCCAACAAGGTTCCGGGTGTGCGGGCGGCATTGATCACGGATTCCTTCTCCGCCCATCAGGGGGTAGAGGACGACGACATGAACGTTATGTGTCTGGGCGGCCTGGTCACGGGAGATGCCCTGTCATGGGATTTGGTACAGACGTTCCTGAGCGCCCAATTCAAGGGAGATGAACGTTTCATGCGCCGTCTTGAAAAAGTGGCGGCATTGGAAAGAGAGAAGGTGCCGCAATAGGGGAAAATACTTTGCTTGAATTGCCGGAGACCCGTCATGACTATGATCGATTGATTGCCACCCGGTATCAGGTGAACAATGCGGGTTTATTTAGCAACATGCAATATGCTAAAATGAGGCAGTGCGCACGCGCAAATTCTCAGATAGGAGGGCATCCAGTGTCAATTTCAGGCAAGATTACCTCAGCGATGAGGGTAAGAGATGATGTGGGTTTTACACTAATCGAACTCCTGATTGTTATCGCGATAATCGGCATATTGACTGCTATCGCGGTACCGGCGTTTCTGGGGCAGAGGGAAAAATCAAAGGTGAGGGCAACTGAGGCAAGCGCCAGGAGCGCGGTTGCCGACTTACAAGCACGTCTCGATTCTTACATCGTCGGAGATCCCTTTGTCACAAATGATGACATATTGGGCGGACCAGGCGCAAAAGGATGCTATGAGGCCACTAACTCAGCCACCACGGGTAAAACTTGTTTAGCCATCTACAATCAATCAGCCAGCGTATCCCAATACCCCCCATACCCGGACGGTCTGACATATGTTCTCAACCTATTTATTGGCAGCCATACATTGAATGGAGACAAGAGCGCGTATAACGGTCTTCCCTTGTTCGTAACGGCCTCTCCTACAGACGGCCAGGTTCTTTTAAGTCCGTCAGGGAGCAACGCTGTTTTTATCCTTGCCTATGCCTCAAACTTCACAGCGCCGATATTCAGCCAATTAGTAACCAGCCGGTAATTGCCGGGGGTATGGAGGCAAAAACTTAGGGTTGATGGAAATAACTCCCTTAGCTCCCAATCCTGATTTTTGGTAACTGATTATATCCACCAATTTTGGCTATACTATGTACGCTTGCCGGACAAATACATTAAAACTCTGCCCTGACGCCGAATTCCACTATCCGCCCGTTGTAATTACGGTTGGCATAGAGGAACTGTGAATCGTTAAAAAGATTACTACCTTTTAGAAACAACTCTGTCTTTATGTACTTATCCTTGTATATCTGTTTTGAGGCGTTAATATCCCATATGAATGAGTTGTCAAAGAATGTGTAGTTGTTATTGTATTCGGACGGGTTAATAATCCACTTTGCGTAGTGTCCCTTTAAGGATGCCCTGAATGTCCGCCTGTCATTGTATTCGACGCCAATGTCTATTGAATATCTCGGCGTGTCGCTTACCAGAGAGCCGGTATCTTTGTCTCTGGCGTCTATAAAGGTAAATCCCGAGCTTAATGTCGTATTGTAAACCGGTATAGTGCTTAATTCAAACTCAAATCCCTGCCTTACTTCTTTTTGCGAGTTGGTTGCCTGCATGACATTCGCTTCGATGGGAATAAGTTCTATCGCATCTGTAACATCGTGCCTGAAGAGAGTGGTTTTCAGCCAAAGGTATTTTAAGAGAGCCATTTCTGCTCCCAACTGATACGACATGACTTTCTCAACCCGGAGATCGTTATTTGCCAAAAATGTTACGGGGCCTGCCTGCATAGTCACTGAAGTCTGCCTGGCAGCCGGGGTGTTAAAACCCCTTGCAACAATAAGTCTCAGGATTGTTTCCCTGCCGGCCTGATACGTAATCCCAAGGCTCGGACTAAGGAAATTCCCGCTGACGTTAAAATAATCATAACGCAGTCCCGGTGTAACGGCAAATTTATCTAAGACAATTGTATCGTTGATAAAAATTGCATACTTTGTGAACCCTTCCGTTCCTCTTTCTATCAGATTGGTAGATAGACGCATATAGTCATAATCACTGCCAACTACAATGCTGTGAATACTTTTATTCCAGTTGAAAATTATGCTGCCACCGTAGTCTTCGTCAAGATTTACGTTTGAAGTAGAACCTTCGGCGTTTGGAATAACGGTGTTGTTAAAGCTCATCGAGCGGAAAGACGCCTTGATTGACGCCTCGTCGCTTATGTGGTAATCGCCGTTTAATACGAAATATGCCCTGTGACTGTCACTGTTCAAAATGGGTTGTACCGGCTGCCCCATGTCATTCGAATAACTGCCAATCATACCAATCTGAAAATCATTCGTTACGTCATACCTCAGTTTAGCATAAACCCATTTCTCGTCAACCGGCAGATTTCCTGAGTAACCATCTGAAGCAGTTCTGCCAGCAGATACATAATAGCCAAACTTGTTCATCGTACCGCGTGCCTCTAACCTGTCGTCCATAGTATTGTAAGCACCATAAGATGCGTACGCGGTTACATCCGCCGATTTTGTCCCCCCGGCATCCTTCGTTATTATGTTTATAACGCCCCCAAGAGACGCTCCCCATACTGAAGAGGCAGGCCCTTTGATTATCTCTATTCTCTCTATGTTTTGGACAGATATGGTGTTTGGTGTTATCGTTGCCAAAGACAGATCGTTTAAAGTTATACCATCTATAAGCACCCTTGCCTGTTGAGGCTGTGAGCCTTGAATGCGAAACAGCCCGCCGATGCCGCCGGGGGCTACCTCGATAAATGTGCCGGTTACATATTTGATTACATCCTGAAGCGTATGGGCATTTAAGTTTCTGATTTCTTCAGCGGTTATTACCACAATATTCTCCGCTGACTGCGATACCGGTTTGAGGTATCGCGTCTGGGTTATCGTCATATTGTCCTTCTCAAAATACATGGAAAGTACCGATTCCTCGGATTCGATAAGGGCGTACAGACACGTTGGATAAAAAATCCATACAGCAGCAAGAATGAAGAGTGCCGTTATCCTATATTTAATTTGTAAAGCCATCCGTCATATGTTATAATAAAGATGGAGTGTCTTATAGAGACTAAGCCGTATAGTGGTTATTATACACGAAAGTTATCGATAAATGTGATGGGGATGAAATTATCAATCATCATAATAAGGGAAATAAATGGTTAATTATTTTCAGGGGTGTTCAATATTGCGGCACTGTATAATCAGGATTTCTCTGTGTCTGGTACTGTTATGTGTTGCGGCGTTATTAGTATATGTGCCTGATGTAAGCGCGCTCGATGTGACTATCATTGAAAGCAGCGCGGTTAAACCATATGAAGACGCCATAAGGGGATTTGAACAATCGTGTAACTGCAACGTTAAGAAGGTAATACCGATAGACCGCAATGGATTTAGTATTGAAGAGATTCGAAAATCCAGACCCGGCATGGTTGTCGCCGTCGGTGAGGAGGCGCTTTCCAAATCTCTGGCATTTTCCAAATCGACATCGCTTAAGGATATCCCAACGGTGTATATGATGGTGCTGAATCCTGACAAAATGATTCAGGGACATGAAAATGTCACCGGCGTTAGCATGGAAATCCCAGCCACCAAACAAATCGCGTCGTTTGTCGATGTATTTCCCTGGATAAAACGTCTCGGGGTTATTTATAATCCAATGAACTTCGGGCATTTTATTAATGGAGCCGCCGTGTCGGCAAAAAATCATGGGGTTGTTCTGGTAGAGGGAATTGCGCAATCTCCAAAGGATGTCCCTAATGTTCTTAATTCAATGAAAGGTAAAATTGACGCGCTGTGGGTACTGCCGGATGTGACGGTAGTAACTCCAGGAAATACTGAATTTATCATGCTCTATTCGATAGAGTTTAACCTGCCTGTTCTTACATTTACAGAAAACCACGTCGCACTTGGAGCTGCGATGTCATTAACTATCGACCCTTATGAAATAGGCAGACAGACAGGCGGCCTTGTCACGTCAGAAAATGTAAGTCTGACAAAGGGGAAAAGACATGTTTACGATGCCTCAATTGCAAGGGTATCCATCAATCAGGTAACAGCCCTGAAGATGGCCATTGACGTCAAAGACAGGTTTAAGACAAAGAATTTTGTAAAAATTAATCTTAACAGATACGGTGAAACCGCTGAACACATACCGTAACAGCTTCAGCACAAGGGTATTTATAACTGCCGCAGTGTTTATAATCTTCTTCTCATCAATCTGCTCGGCGTGGTTTATTTCCATACAAAAGAAATCTTTGGTAGATAAGTTAATC
This sequence comes from Nitrospirota bacterium, assembly GCA_015233015.1. Lineage (GTDB taxonomy): Bacteria > Nitrospirota > Thermodesulfovibrionia > Thermodesulfovibrionales > Magnetobacteriaceae > Magnetominusculus. The sequence continues at coordinate 89,792 of JADFYO010000004.1, forward strand.
CTCGAGGGGGAGCTTATATCGGAACTCCTTGCCGCAAATGCAAGGATAGGGATATTTGCCGAGAATGATAGTGTGATAATACCCTATGTCGATTCCGTGTTGACACATGAAGAGGCTGTCTCTGTTTCAGTATTCAATGCCGAGGGAAAACTTCTTCTTAATAAAACAAGAGAAGATATAATTCATAATAGCGGCAAAGATTCGGTAACCGCCCATTACTCCAAAAAAATCGAACAAATTATCACAAAAATTAAGACTGCGCCGAAACCGTTACATCTTGACAACGCTAATACCGTTGAATTTTGGCAGCCGGTGACGGCATATACCGGATATATACCCGATACATCTGTTGCGGCAACGAAAGGGCGGCTGATAGGTTTTGCGGCAGTAACGCTTTCCAAGGGGCATTTGAATCATAGCATGGAAACCATTGTTTTTAAAAGTATTTTAACGACCTTGCTGTTTCTCGCTGTGGGGTTGCTCATAACCTATTCCTTTATAAGACACATTTCACTTCCTGTCAGGAAGCTCATGTACGGCATAAAGAATTTTAGCGATACCGGGTTTCCGGGGAAAATTTCAGTCTTATCCCGTGATGAGTTCGGGCAATTAGCCGAGGCATTTAACAGCATGATAGATGAACTTCAAAGAAGACAGGATGAGAAAGAACGGCTTGAGAGCCAAATTCTGCATAATCATAAGATGGACGTAATAGGATGTCTTGCAGCGGATATATCAAAGGAATTCGGCTCGCTGGTAAACGTTTTCACGTCAAAGATATTCAGAGCAAGGAATTACCTGTCCCCAGGTCATATGGCATACGAAGAGCTTGACAACCTCAAAGACTCAATTGAGCAAGCCAGGAATATCACGAGGAAACTTTCGGAGATCTCAAAAAACACCCCGAATTTTATGGAAGTCCAATCCCCCGGCACTTTTCTTAAACAGGCTGCGCCGTTACTTATGATGCAGTCTTCTCTGAAGCTGGACTTAATAATAGACGACAATCTCAGGAATTGTAATTTCGACAAATGGCAGATTAACCGTGTTATGGGGATTATTTTAGATAACGCAAAAGATGCCTCACTAATCGACAGTACAATAACTATCGAAGTCAGAAATATCGACATATCTGACAAAATCGATATGATCGATGGACAATACGCCATGGTTTCAATACGGGATAACGGTATTGGAATATCACGTGAAAACATGGGTAAGATATTTACTCCATTTTTTACTACTAAAGATAACAGATACGGACTTGGTCTTGCAATGGCGTTTTCTATTATAAAAAACCACGGCGGACACATCGAGGCGGTCTCCGAAGAGAATAAAGGCACTGTTATAAACATTTTCTTACCGTCCGCCGGTTAGCCAGGCCCGGCACTATCTATCAGGGAATGCTGTCAATCTTTGTTAACAGCGCTGCATGCTTTGATTTTGCCATGGTGGACGGGTGAGCGCACATCAATTGTTCCCTATACATGTCATAAACCGCGAGGGCCTTGCATGACTGCCCCATTCTTTGATAACATTTTATAAGCCGTTGATATAATACCTCCTCTGAAGGGATTATAGATAAAGTGCTCAGGTAGCATTCTATGGCGTCTTCCCAGTTATCTGACTTCTCATGGAAAGCTCCAACACGCAGACAGGCATTCGATACTTTATTCATTAATTTCCCTTGCCTATTGCTTACCCAGGCATCCGGCAGTTCCCCCTGCATGAAATCCCCCTTACATAAACCAATCATATTTAAAAACAGTCTCATCATCTCTGCAGGGGGACTGCCTTCATCGATCTTCCTTGCAATCTTATCAACCCCCCATACATCTATCCAGCAAAGTTCCGGATTAAGCCATATTCGTCCATTAGAGGTTAGGATTAAATTACTTCCACCTAATAATTTACGCAGTCTATGTACGCCGGTTCTAAGGGCATTTTGTGCTAAATCACCATCCGAATCAAGCCATAGATGATCCGCGATCTCCTCGGAACTAAGACGGCTCCCATCGATAGATATCAGCGCCTTCAGCAGTTCCATCTGCATTTTCTTAGGTTTACCGAATAACTTTATAACATTACCTTCCTGAAATATCTCAAATCGTCCAAGTGTATATATTTTCAAAGGCCAGGGAAAGCTCTCTATCAAATGGTTGTCTGTTGTGATATTATAGAGACTTATTAATTCATTTACATATTCCACCTGAATTCCCCTGTCAAGCGCCGCCTCACACACTGAGGCAACCGATTTCCGTAATGTTAAAAATGTCCTCATTCCCGATAGCTCTGCAAACTGAACGCACTTTTTAAACATATCTTCAAACTGTTTGGTATCATTAGTTTTTAGGGCTATTAGCGTTTTAACCGTTGAAACATGATAATTAAACAGCCCGCTCTTTGTCATAGCCTCTAATTTTCCGATATCATTTAATTGACCAATAGCTTCATCGTAACGTCCCGCCTCAACTAGTACATAAGCGAGCAAGTATTTATTTATACCTATTAAAAAAATGCCGCCGGTTTTTTGCACCATTTCCAGGCTTTTCCTGCCACACTCAATAGCCGCGGTGAAATTACCTATAGAAACTTCAACTAATGATATTAACTGATAATAATACCATGAATAGCTCTGATTTCTTTCCATAAATACCTTGATTTCTCTCAGTTTATCTCCAGCTGCCTTATTATTACCTTCAATCAGTGAAATACAAACAGATAATCCTGAGAATGCTGTATCCATTAAGTGAAAACCTGTTTGCTCTGCTAATTTTAGTCCTTCATCGACGATTTTAACAATTTCTCCGGGAGCGTGCTTATAGTAGTAATATAAGGCTTCAGCCATTAGATACATCAGTCTCATCATCGGATAGGTATCAATATTTCTGACAGGAAGCGATAATATATCCACAATAACACCTGCTTTAAATATTGCTCCGGTCCACAGATAATACAATATAATGCTGCAAGCGGTAAATATCCGGGTTTCTGCATTTTTTGAATATAAAACAATCTTTTCCGCCTCATTTAACCAATAATCTATGCCTATATGGCCTGGCTGCCTGAATATAAGTGCTGCTACGATGCCTGACACTGCGTTTTCCCTTTCACTTTCGTTCTTGCATTGTTTATAAACGTCAAAGAGAGATGCCTCGAACTCATTAATCCAGTAGTCAAGCTGGTGAAAATCATTACCCTCAAGCAGGATAGTTTTCACTATGCCGCATAATGCTGCGAGCTGTCCTTCACGACAGCCCAGGTTTTTAAACGCTATATATGCCGAATCCAATATCCTGCGCGAGCCTGCCGGATTTAAATATATATTAATTAATCCTTTCCAAAATAATAGCCGTGGATATCCGTACACTACGTTGTATGGTATTTCAGACAGGCATTTACCAACAGTTACATTTATTCCTTCATCTATAAGGTCATCCGCATGGTTAAGGATTAATTGCTCAAATGCTTCCCATTTCTCGAATTTAATAATTAGTGTCACAGATGATTCAATATACCCATGTTCATATAGAATAACTGCCGCCTGTAATACAATCGCATTTAAACGCTGTCCATAATAGAGTTCCGATTGTTTTAAGAGAAAATCTCTGAACATACCATGATATGTAAAAATATCGTCAACAGAATATTTCTTTGTGATAAAGTACTGTTTATATTTACTTGTTAATATCCTTTCAACTTGTTCATGTGAGGTAATCTTTGTTGCCATTTCAACTGTGAACTCAGGGAAAAATGCAGTTTTCAGCAGAAAGTCTTTATCTTTATCGGGAAGAGGCTCGTACACCTCTGTTAAGAAATAATTGAACACTGCCTTTTTTGCGTCATCGATATTAGTATTTTCTTTTCTGTTAATACACACCAACCCCAATATTATACCTGCTATCCAGCCGCCTGTTTCATTATATAACCTGTCAATCATCTCCTCCGGTACCGGGCGTTCCACGCAGTTTGTTATCAGTTCGGTTGTTTCTTTTAAATCAAACTTTATATCGTCAAAATCAATCATGCTTATTTTCCTTTGAACCTGAAAACGGGCAAGGGACGGCGGCGGTTCATCACGGCTTATAAAGACAACGTAAAATCCTTCAGATAATTGAGATAAGCCTTTGATAAAGAAATCGTAAAGCATAGAGGGTTCCGGAATATTATGACAGTCGTCAAAAACCAGCACACAAGGAGGATTTAATGATTCAAACAGTTGTTCAAAGTACATCATTGAGAAGATGTTGATATCCTGCCTGTTCATCGATGAAGTAAAGTCAGGCGATACAATGTTGTTATCCAGGTTCAAGACTTTAAGAGCCTTTTGCATGTTTGCGGTAAAATATGTAAAATCAGTATCCCTTTCATCTATGTTATACCAAATCGCAGGAATACTCATATGATTAATATAACTTGCAACTAACGTGGTTTTCCCTGCCCCTGCTGGTGCGGATACCCATAAAATAGGTTTAGACAAAGCACTATTGATAATATGAAAACACCTTTTACGCTCCACCACATTGTGAAGGTAAGGAGGTCTAATCTTAATTGGGATGCTGTTAATGGTAATGTAGTTTGGCAACATCATTGAATATGCTGTCCTCTTTAGTCATATTATAACTCACCATTCTCAAAAAAAGAAAGCACAGCGTCTGCGGAGCAGTACTTTTTGCCGCTTTTGGGTGAGTGGTTTTTGTTCATAAAAGCCCGATTTCCCTCATTATATTGAAATGAACCGCTTTTTTTAGGATAATATCATCTTCCATAGGGTAGTATTGCATAACTCTTGCGGATAATTCCTATCTCCGTGCTGGTTGGGCAAGGAATGCGTTTCAACCATCCCTTACCCATCGACTAATAGCAGTCTATTTTGGCACTTCACTCATAGGTATGCCTGCCGCCTTAGCGACGCCTTCGCCATATGCCTTATCTGCTTTAAGGCAATTAACGATATGTCGTATTTTTATTTCTTTAGGGGCATCTCCCATTGCTCGTGCTGTGTTTTCAAACAAAGCCTCCTTCTGCTCAGCGTTCATTATATTAAACAGCTTTCCGGGCTGGGAGTAATAATCATCGTCTGTGCGATGGTCCCAGTGAGCGGCTGCACCATCCAGACTAAGATGTGGTTCTACAAATTCCGGCTGCTGCTGCCACTGCCCATAACTGTTAGGCTCATAGCCGAGGCTGCTGCCATGATTACCATCTACACGCATGGCTCCATCTCTGTGATAACTGTGGAAAGGACAATGTGGCGCATTGACTGGGATAAGGAGGTGATTTACTCCAAGCCGGTAGCGTTGAGCGTCGCCATATGAGAACAAGCGGCCTTGCAGCATCTTGTCAGGTGAAAAACCAATTCCTGGTACTATGTTAGCCGGATTGAAGGCAGACTGTTCAACTTCGGCAAAATAGTTCTCAGGGTTTTTATTAAGTTCCATTACGCCTACTTCAACAAGTGGATAGTCTTTATGCAGCCACACCTTGGTAAGATCAAAAGGATTGTATGGGCAAGTGGCGGCGTCTTTTTCCGGCATTACCTGTATAGCAAGTGTCCATTTTGGAAAGTCCTTATTTTCAATACTTTCGTACAGGTCTTTCTGATGGCTCTCACGGTCTTTGGCAATAATGGCCTCAGCCTCGGCATCTGTCAGGTTCTTAATGCCCTGCTGCGATGTGAAGTTAAATTTTACCCAGCATCTCTCATTCTTAGAGTTATACATGCTGAAGGTATGGCTGCCAAAACCATGCATATGGCGATATGCAGCAGGAATACCCCTATCACTCATTACAATCGTGATTTGGTGCAGTGCCTCCGGCAGCGATGTCCAAAAGTCCCAGTTGTTTTTGGCACTGCGCATATTGGTGCGCGGGTCACGTTTCACCGCGTGGTTAAGGTCGGGGAACTTCAGAGGATCACGCAGGAAAAATACCGGTGTGTTATTACCCACTATGTCCCAGTTGCCTTCCTCTGTATAGAACTTGACGGCAAATCCCCTGATATCACGCTCCGCATCGGCAGCACCACGTTCCCCTGCCACTGTAGAAAATCTAACGAAGAGTTCGGTCTTCTTGCCTATTTTGGAAAAAATCTTCGCCTTGGTGTATTTTGTTATGTCATTGGTTACAGTGAAAGTACCGTATGCACCTGAACCCTTTGCGTGCATTCTCCTCTCAGGGATAACCTCCCTGTCGAAGTGGGCTAGTTTTTCCATGAACCATACATCCTGTAACAGCATTGGGCCGCGCGGCCCTGCTGTCATAACATTCTGATTGTCGGCTACGGGGGCACCAGAGTTTGTTGTCAATTTCTTACCTTTGTCTTTCATATTCATCCTCCTTATTATGTAGTGATATATTTAACCATATCTCTGTGATAGAACTATCACCGCTATCCCATCTATGAGTATAATCATATTAAAGAGTACAGAAAGGGAAAGTACACCTGCTGCGTCTTTGGTGTTATTTTTAAATATAACAGGCGTTACTATAAGAGAAAACATAAACATCCCCCCAACCAATAAAGTCAGGGAAAGACTATATATGGCATGAAACTTCTCACAACTCAGGTATCCCGTCATATTTTGGTTTATACAATATCATTTCCCTGTAATTTATTGTGTCATATCGTATCGCCATAAAACAAGGCGAATTGTCATACCCACCACCCCATCGCCTCATGGCCTCAAGTGTTTTGCTTCAACCTCAGGACAGGAGCTTCATATTGCTTTGCCATGATTGACAGGGGAAAGGTGGTGAAACTCGACAAACAAAAACCTGAATGACATTATTTTTTACACGTGATTGATTTAAAAGGATAAAAACTGCCGAAGGGGGGACTCGAACCCCCACGAAGTTGCCCCCACAAGGTCCTGAACCTTGCGTGTCTGCCAATTCCACCACTTCGGCACTCGTGTTCGCCTCTTTGCTACTCGTGCGAATGTAACAAATACGGACTCATGTAGGCTATCATAAAGTATTAATCGGTGTCAATATCCACTGAAAATAGAATTCAGGTATTCCGCCCCATGAATTACCTGAACATCACGTCGATAGGAATTAGCCGGAATTCTGTCCCTGCCCACTATTTATTTTGAGACCATAACCTCAACCATTCCGATCCGTCAATGCCGACACGAGACAACTGGGCTACATAATCATTTACAATCTTTTGAGCATGCAGCTCCTTAATATCGGCAATCCATTTATATTCGTTATTATCAATATCTTGAAAAACAAAATCATCATCTCTATTAATTGCATTCACAATCTTGTTATTATTTTGCCTAAAGCTTATGATTGTCAAATCATAGCTCTTATTCGGTAAGCTTAATTTTATATATTCATTAGTTTTACTTTTATATAGAAATGAATATTTTGTATCATTTATATAAAGTGGTAAAAAAAGAAACTTCCTACACTCATTTTCAGGGATTCTGACACTATCACATCTCTGTTGAATACATAGCAGATATACTTCATTTGTCTCTATGCTGATTTCCTTTTTTATAATGACACCTATAATGGACCCCAAAAACTGGACAACATGTTAAGTTACAGAAAGAGAAGAAAGATGGAGGTCCAAGGATACTATGAAGACGAAATATGCGTCGGCATTTAAGGCAAAGGTAGCAATAGAAGCGATAAAGGCAGAGAAGACATCGTCAGAGCTGGCGACGCAGTATCAGGTGCATCCAGAGCAGATACGACAGTGGAAAGGGATAGCCAGCAAGGGAATAGAAGATTTGTTTATAGGCAGGAGGCAAAAGGCAGATAAGGAAAAGGACGAGCTTATAGATGAGCTATACAGGCAGGTTGGCCAGCTAAAAATAGAACTTGACTGGCTAAAAAAAAAATTGGGAACTAAAGGTTAGAGATAAGAGAATGCTCATCGACAGGACAAATGAATGTAAGCGTCTAAATAACCCCACCCATATATTTCACGTCAAGGGCATCCCTATCGACAGATTGCGGGAGCAGGGATTTGTAATCGTCTTCAGTCTTGGAATATGGCAGTCGTTCAAAGATATAGCG
>JADFYO010000050.1 GCA_015233015.1 Nitrospirota bacterium
ACGCTATATCTTTGAACGACTGCCATATTCCAAGACTGAAGACGATTACAAATCCCTGCTCCCGCAATCTGTCGATAGGGATGCCCTTGGCGTCAAATATATGGGTGGGGTTATTTAGACGCTTACACTTCTATGGTTGCAACTTAGTATTAAAAGGCTGGATTCCTGCTTCCGCAGGAATGACATACAAAGAAGAATGACATTTCCCTGCCGTGGGTAACCGCGATGCTCATCGCACAGGCCATTGTAATGACCGTCATGTTCAGGATGTTAGGTCTGATTAAATAATACGGCGGTGGTAACTACTTCCCTCGTATCTTCCTGATTATTAACTAATTATTAAACTAATAGATTTTTAATTGAGGCAACGTTTCTCTTTCGTATAGTTTTTTTCGTGAGGCAATTCGCAAGGTTGTGATTTCGGCGTTGAAATGTTAGAATATGCATCAATCTCATGAAAAGTAATGTGAAAAACGGCGCGGCGGCGTCAAAAAAGAATATCGATAAGGTAACGGTCTCTGCCAGCTACCTAAGAAACATCGAAAAAAAGGTGGAAGACCTCGAGAGCATCATCGAAGTCTCTTATATCATTTCCTCAACCCTTGATTACGGTAAGCTGATTTCGCTCGTCATGGAAAAGGCCAAACACATAATGCAGGCCGAGGCATGCTCCATATTGCAGTATGACAAGGAATCGGATAAACTCGTTTCCGAGTTTGCCATCACCGGGCAGCGCGTAACTTCAAACGTCTTGCCAAAAGACAGAGTTACCTTCGATATGGGCCAGGGTATTGCCGGCTGGGTCGCCGAGCATCTTGAGTCGGTCGTTATAAAGGATGTTTATCTCGATGAACGCTTTTATCACAAGGCCAACCCGTTGAATAATTTTAAGACTAAAAGTATGATAGCCGTGCCTCTGGTTGGACGGCGCGGACTTTTGGGTGTGGCCATGGTAATGAATTCAAAGGACAGGAACTATTTCTCTGACTATGACGCAGGAATATTCCAGACATTCTGTGTCCAGATCTCGGCGGCTATAGAGAACTCGCGCTTTTACACCGAATCTGTGAAAATGGAAAAGTTCCGCGAGGGGCTTGAAATCGCCTCTGTGCTCCAGAAAAGTTTTCTTCCGGAAACACCTGCCTTCAGAAAGGGAAATCTCCATGTCTCAGCAACGAACATACCGGCGGATAAGGTTGGCGGCGACATTTACGATTTCACTGAACCCGTCAACGGCTCTATTGGCGTCCTGGTCGGGGACGTCTCAGGCAAAGGTATTTCGGCCGCGTTGTATATGGCCAAGATAATCAGTGATTTCAGATATAAGTCAAAGATGATTGAGCGGCCCGAAGTGGTCTTTAACCGCCTCAACGAGGGGCTTTCAAACAGTCCTATGGGAATGTTTCTGACGGCCTCATATTTTATAGTCGATGTCCAAACCGGACAATTCGCTGTCTCATCGGCAGGGCATCCGCCATTTTTATGGATAACGAACGCCGGAGTAAGGATTATGGACATACCCTCAGGTCCGCCCCTTGGCATATTGCAATATGAATATATATCGTCAGGGTTCACGCTCAAAAGCGGCGACAGGTTACTAATCCTCACCGACGGGGTGTTTGACGTTATAAATGCCAATGGCGAGAGGCTTGGCTTCAAGCACCTCGTCGCGTATATAAAAGAACATCGGGAAAAGGAGACACTCGTTCAGGCCATAGTCGATTACGTGCACGATTTTTCCGATGGCGCAGAGATGCCGGACGATATTACGCTGGTAGAGTTGAAATGGCAATAGGAACTAATCCGATAGTGATAACAATACCGTCTCATCCAAGGTATCTGTCAGTTGTTCGGGCGGCCGCTCACCTTGCGGCTGAGATTTGCGGGATGGGCACTTCCGGGGCAGAGGATATAAAACATGCAGTCGATGAGGCGTGTTCCAATGTGATAAAATATGCATACAAGTGTGACATCACAAGAACAATCACGATTAAATTCGAGGACACTTTAAAAGGCTTTCAGGTCACAATCGAAGACTCCGGTTGTAAGGCCAACATAGACGACATAAAGATTCGGGAACTCGACGAGGTAAGGCCGGGCGGCCTGGGCATCCACTTTATCAAAAAGGCATTCAATACAGTTGTCTTCGATAAGAAAAAGAGAAACGGTAACAGGCTTATCCTGACCAGATATAGAAATACTGACGAGGCGGCCATTTCAAAACAGAAATGAAGCCGCGAGGATTCTAGATGAAAATAGATACAGTTTTACATTCAGATTATACTGTCGTGTCCATTGCCGGTGAGATAGACATGTACTCCTCTCCGGCACTGAGAGATATGCTCCTCACGCTTGTGAAAAAAAACACAGCCACTGTAATAGTCAATCTGAAGGAAGTAAGATACATTGACAGCTCAGGGATTGCCACATTTGTGGAGGCGCTGAAGAAGATGCTCGCCTACAAAGGCAAGTTAAAAATGGCACAGGTTCCCGACAGACTGATGGAGATATTTAACTTTTCAAAACTCGATAAGGTCTTCGAAATCTATGGAAGCATAGAAGATGCCGCAAATAGTTGAACGTGTATTAGGTTCTGCCGGCAGAAAGGCCCTGTCTCAGTTAAAAGACCTGCACAAGGCCGCTGTCCTTATCAACGAAGTCTTCTACTGGACTTTAGTATCCCCGCTGAGGGGGAAACCGCCGAGGATACGTGCCACCATCTCCGAGATGGTAAAAACAGGATATGATTCAGTGCTGATAGTCGTAGTCATAGGCTTTTTTGTCGGCGCAATATTGGCGCTTCAGTCGGCCTACCAGTTAAGGAAATTCGGGGCAATGTTATATGTGGCCAACCTTGTCGGCGTGGCGGTAACCAGAGAGCTTGGCCCGATAATCACCGCAATAATCGTGGCCGGCAGGAGCGGCTCTGCCTTTGCCGCCGAAATCGGCTCCATGAAGGCACAAGAGGAAGTCGATGCGCTGCTCAGCATGGGAATCAATCCTGTCAGGTTTCTCGTAGTGCCAAAACTCCTGGCGCTGATGGTAATGCAGCCGGCGCTTACAACATTTTTTGACGTAGTCGGCATATTCGGCGGGTTTGCCCTTGCAGTTACTTTGCTCGATGTCAACGCTGCCAGCTATATAAACCAAACCATTAATGCCCTTCAGGTAAATGACCTCGTTACAGGGCTTGTCAAGGCATGGGCATTCAGCGCTATCATTACGATAACGGGCGCATATCAGGGATTTCAGGTAAACGCCGGGGCCGAAGAGGTTGGAAAGCGGACAACGGCCTCGGTCGTAATGTCAATATTTTTTGTAATAGGTTTCGATTTATTCTTTACGGCCTTATTTTACTACTTCACATAAAATGGAAAACGCGATAGAAGTCTCTAATTTGGTAACATATTACGGCGAAAGGAAGATCCTGAAAGGGATTACCTGTTCCATACCTACAGGCACGACGACCGTAATAGTCGGGGGCAGCGGCTGCGGCAAGACCACACTATTAAAGCACCTGATTGGGCTTTTAAAACCGGCAAGCGGCAGTATTCATATCCATGGCAAGGACATCGCCACAATGGACAATGCCAGTCTTGATGAGTACAGAAAGAAGATGGGCGTATTATTTCAGGGCGCGGCGCTGCTTAACTCTATGACACTTGCCGAAAACGTGGCACTGCCATTGAAAGAACACACAAAGCTCAAGGCACCGGTCATAGATATAATCGTCAGGATGAAGCTCGACCTTGTGGGACTTTCTGGATTTGGGGAATTCTATCCTGCAGAGCTCTCCGGTGGAATGAAAAAAAGGGCAGGCATAGCGCGGGCAATGGCAATGGACCCGGTAATCTTATTCTTCGACGAGCCGTCGGCCGGCCTTGACCCGGTAACAGCGGCCGGCCTTGACGAACTTATCCTGAGACTTCATCGCGTGTTTAAGATGACCGTAGTTGTTGTAACGCACGAACTGCCAAGCATTTTCGCTATAGCCGATTATGTAGTAATGCTTGACAAGGGCGAGGTGGCCTTTGTGGGAACACTCGACGATTTTAAAAATTCCGATAAGACCATAGTACGGGCATTCCTTGAAAGAAGGCCGGAAGAGGAGTCCTACTCGCCGGACAATTACTTTAAGATAATAGCCGGCTCTTAAGACTGTCCGCGTGAAAAAATATTATATATGCTATAATAATAAGTGTTATAATAGTATATGAAGATATTGGCGCAAAACAAGAAGGCATACCATGACTATTTTATAGAGGAGACTGTAGAAGGAGGCCTGAGCCTGAAAGGTACAGAGGTAAAGGCAATAAAGGAAGGCAGGGCAAACTTAAAAGACAGCTATGTGATAATAAAAGATGAGGAAGCGTATTTAATAAATTGCCATATAAGCCCATACAGCCATGGCAATATAATGAATCACGACCCATCGAGGACAAGGAAGCTGTTGCTGCATAAGAAAGAGATCAGGAAGTACTGGGGCAAGGCGCGCCAGCTTGGCTATACGATGATAGCATTGAAATTATATTTAAAGGGTGCACACATAAAAATTGAAATAGGGTTGTCAAAGGGCAAGAAACAGTTTGAAAAACGAGAGCGCATCAAGGAGCGTGAAATGGAGAGAGAGATGAGAAGACAATAAATGGGGGCGAATGGATTCGACGGGGGTTATGATACTCAGATCGCATGTCGTGGATCTGCCACCACGTAAAAAGGCAGGAAACCATTTAAACGCCAATAACGAATTAGCACTCGCCGCTTAAACAAAGCGCGACGTCCTGTCTGAGAAACCTGCTATCAGGTAAGGGCGCAATAAAGCAGGCTGGCACTGAAGGAATGCCCCGGCATTCAGTGTAAGATTCAGGGGATTGGGTGATGGAAGGCCTGCCGGCTGGCGGCCGGAACCCGAAGTTCTCAAGTAGGCCGGCTAAACATGTAGTGATATGAGGGTAGTACTTTCGGACGCGGGTTCGACTCCCGCCGCCTCCACCAATTTAGAAATACGATAAAATCACCCGGGACGTGATATATAAGCCGCCCGACGTTGAGTTCGAAAAGGTTGAGGTGTGTCATATAAGCTACGGCAGGAGCGGAAGCTCAGACAGCTAAACCTCAGTGCATGAAAAACGCCTTCATAACAAGGGAGATGACACCGGCAAGCATTATTCCCATCATCCACTTGATAAGGATTAATTCGCCCTCCATCTTGGTCATACGCTCACTTAGCTTGAATATGTCTTCTCTAGTACGCTCACTTAGCTTGAATATGTCTTCTTTAGTACACTCACTTAGCTTGAATATGTCTTCTCTAGTAGCTAAATCCTTACGAGAGGTCAATTCAGTCTCGTTAATTATTTTAATAAGGCTGTCTGCAGCCTCGTCGCCTAATTTCTCACGTAATGGTTTCGGTACCGTTATAACAGTCATACTTTAAGTATATCACGCTAAAAAATATCTGTCAACCCTTCTTCGAATTGACACCTGACCATTTTCAGATTGACATTAACACATCTTTATAAGTAAAATAGCAACACGTGGGGATATGATTAAAGGGAGGCCGTGGCGATAAAGGGCGGCAATAAGGCGGGACCATCATGAGGTGTCTTCTTGGCAAAAGTATCATTTGAAGAAGACGGGCGGGGAGCTAATTTCATGGAATTTCTCCTTGCAGAAAAGCTGGTCTCCAAAGACGAACTAACTATTCTGAACAACAATATCAGGACAAAAGGCCTGCATCTTTTCCAGGCACTTCTTAACCAGAATGTTGACTCCATGGAGAAAATCGACGCAATACTCGCCACAACCGCTAAAAGGTGGCTTAAATGCGAATATTTCTCTACGGCGGATGAACTGCTGGCTGCCCTTGATCGACCCAAGGGGATGGAACGCAGAACCTTATTTCGCACAAAGGTATTTCATGTCAAATTCGAAGAAAACAGCGATGCCGCCGATGAGGTTATCGATGAGGCAGCACTCAGGCCTTTCGAAAAAAAGGTATTCCCTGTCAAGGTAGAACAAGGCGGCGACGGCACCAAATCGCCGGTTGTCAACCTTGCAACCTTTAATCCCTTCGATCTTGAGCTGCATGACGTCCTGGCCTACCGCTTTCATGGAAGTACGATTAAGTGGCATTTGGCTCACCCCATGGCCGTTGAAAGGGCTGCCAGATTTATGCGCACCATTCTGACCAGCCAGGGGGACGACACCGCTATGGTTATAGATTTTTCGAGGGAACTGGAAGAGATACTTAACGTGCGTGTGGATAAGGCCTCTGTCCCTGAGATGATTAACTGGTTTATATATAAGGCATTTGACAGCAGGGCGTCAGATATCCACATCGAGCCGGGAGAAAAGTCGATGGCCGTTCGTTTTCGCATTGACGGGGTGCTCGTCGAAGAGTCTAATCTGCACAGTGAGCTGCATCCTGAAATAGTATCGAGGATTAAGATACTTTCCGAGATGAATGTCGCCGAGAAACGCCTGCCGCAGGATGGCCGCTTTATGGTCAAGATTAAGTCAACGGACATAGACTTGAGGGTCTCCACGTTCCCGACCGTTTACGGCGAAAAGGTCGTGCTGCGGCTTCTCGAAAGGACTGCGCTTCAGCCTTCGCTGGAGGAAATCGGTTTCCAGAGGCCTGATCTGGCTCGTTTCTACAGGGTTATGAAAAAGCCGCACGGTATGATAATTATATCCGGCCCTACGGGAAGCGGCAAAACTACCACCCTATATTCGGCTATCAACACGATTGACGTGACGAAGGTCAACGTCGTAACCGTAGAGGACCCTGTGGAGTACCGCCTTGCCGGGGTGCATCAGCTTCAGGTGAAAGAGAAAATAGGCCTGACATTCGCCGCGTCATTGAAGACTATCCTCAGGCAGGACCCCGACGTTATACTGTTAGGGGAGATACGAGATACCGAAACCGCACAGATAGCGGTGCGCGCCGCGATGACAGGCCACATAGTGTTGTCCACGCTTCATACCAACGGTGCCGTTGGAGTTGTTATGCGGCTTTTGGATATGGGCATTGAGCCGTTTCTGCTTTCCTCGGCACTAAGCCTGTGTATGGCGCAGCGGCTTGTAAGAAAGATCTGTGAGCATTGCCGGGAAATTATCACCGGCATGGATGTCTTAGTAAAACTTCTTGAAATGGGCATAGCTAAAGATACCCTCGATGAATTGGGAATACATGTGGATACCAGCGGCAGAAAGTATGAATGGGGAAGGGGTTGCAATGTGTGCCGCGGCACAGGTTACTATGGGCGCAAGGCGGTTATGGAGCTATTTGAGGTGAACGACGAGATAAGACAGGTTATTTCCGCTCCTCCATTAGACGAACCCAGGCTGTCTCATCTTGTCAGGCAGCACGGGATGAGTTCCCTGATGGAGCATGGCAAGGCGCTGGTGGATGAAGGGGTAACGACGGTTGAAGAGCTTGTCAGGGTTTTAGGGGAAAATTAGGGTGCTAAAGCGTAACATATCGCTCGTGACGATGATGCTGTTTACTGAGCAGCTGGCTTCAATGTTGTCCGCCCAGCTGCCGATTTACCAGGTGCTTGACAGCCTTACGCAGGAGACGCTGGATAAGAGATTCCGGGTGATTTTGGATGATATTATCGGACGAATCGAACGCGGCCAGGATTTCGGCAACACCCTTGAATATTATCCCGAGGCCTTTGACTCCGTCTATGTCAGCATGGTGCGGGCAGGCATGAGTTCAGGCAAACTTGATGTTTCTCTCGAGATTCTGGCAGCTTACCTGAAACAGAAACAGGAGACCGAGGGCAAGGTACTTTCCGCCTTTTCTTATCCCATTTTTCTCATTGTCGCGATGATTAGCCTTATTACCATGATGATAAAAATGGTACTGCCGAACTTCCAGAAAATATATGCCTCCTTCGGCCAGAAACTGCCGCGGCCAACGCAAATATTGCTGTCGTTTGCCGAATTCATGAATAAATGGGGCATATATATCATTATATCGGCCGGTGCTGCATTCTTCATATGGGTAATGTACATCAATACGCCCTTTGGACGGCTGTGGTGGGACAAGGTCAAGATAAAACTCCCTTTTATAGGGCAGCTGCTGAGGAGAATGGCCTTTTCCCATTTCCTGCACACCATGGCTGCGCTCATGAGAAGCGATGTTCCGATTTTGCAGGCATTGAGAATAGGCGCCACCGCCACGGGCAACTACTTTATTGAAAGCATTATACTGGATGCCTCCGACCTTGTTGAAAGAGGCAGGAGTCTTTCAATGGCGCTGCGTGAAACAGGGAATTTTCCAGTTATTGTCCTGCAGATGATTTCTTCCGGGGAGGAAGGCGGCTCTTTGGACCGTCTCCTGTCGTCAGCCGCCTCATACTACGATAAACAGGTGGAAATCAAGGTTACCACCTTGTTCTCCCTACTCAATCCAGCGCTTACCATAATCATCGGTCTTGTCATAGCGGGTATTATGATCTCGCTCTTCCTGCCAATCTTTAGTATGGGAACTGTAGTACATGGCTAATTCTATAATCATACATATGTAAATATCCCGGCATAGCCGGTGCGAAAAAAATAAAAACGCATCATGAAGGTGCTTGACAATAGCACTATCGCTATAGTATTATTCACAGTAGTACAAGGTAAATACAAAAATAAGGAGCAGGTAGAGCATGACTGAAGGCGTATTCAGTTGCAAATATCCCGGCATAGCCTGGGGCGCAGCAAATAAATGTAGTGGGGAGATGTAAAGATGCTTCGTTTAATTTTATCTGAGAAACACGGTTCAAACAAGGGTTTTACTCTTATTGAGATGATGGTCGTGGTTGCCATTATCGCCGTATTGGCGGCCGTGGCGATTCCCAAGTTTATGAAGTCTATGGATGCGGCTAAATCCATCGAAGCTGTAACCAATATGGGCCGTATAGCCGATGCCTTGAATTCATACTATGCTCAGTATGGGGTATTCCCTACAACCCCTCACGACATGACGGCGGGTGTTACTGGTTCTGGCGACATTTCAGCAGACTTACCGACAGTAGATCTTTCCGGCTCGGTGAATTGGTCTTATAAGGTGAAAACATCCAGCTCCTCAAACCAGTTCTGCGTAACCGCAACCGCTGTGACTGTCTCTTCTTTTGCCAATAACAAAAGCATATACTATGTCAATGATGTATCAGGGTTAGATAATGCTACTCATAAGCCATTGTTTGAAGGGAATTTTTACAAAGGTGATCTATTTGCTGGTTCTTCTGGTGTAGCGACAGACCCTGCCGGCACTGTTAATACCTATGTAACAAGTGCAGGTTGTCTCTAAGACTTAAGAATCTGCGGCGCTAAATGCCGTTCGTATGGGACGGGGGCGTTTGTGTGACCGACGGGGATGGAATGGTAGTGAACTGGTGCCTTCGGGTTGACGGCGCATTACCCGGAGGTTGCGGGGGGTTGGGTTGTGCGGTTTGATGAGGCGTCACTTCTTTGACCGCAATTCCTGTTTTCCCTTGTCATTCTTGCGAACAGACTGTCATAATAGTAAAGAAGCAAGAGCCTATGGAATCACCCTGAGCCTGTCGAAGGATGGCTCAGAATTGTTTGTATGTTATTTATGGAAGGGGAACTCCTGTATAGTCATTGTGATATTCTTTAATCATAGCATATTATACATGCCACGAGGCTGGGTTGCAATGTGAGAACATATAGGAGGCATCCTTCGACAAGCTCAGGATGATTCCAAAAACTCAGGATGATTCAAGCGTTCATGATGATTCAAATCATCTTACTTCTATAGAGCGCATTAGAGCGCATTTTAGTATAATTAGGGGTGACACTATGAGTGACAGATGTATTGCTGAGGTTTTTCCTCCAGGGGAGTTCATTAAAGAGGAGTTAGAAGCGCGTGGTTGGAGTTCGGCTGACCTGGCTGAAATTGTCGGCTGCCATCCCAGCATGATTGATGAAATAATTACGGGGAAGATATCGATTAACTACGAGACGGCAGAGGCGCTTGGCGAAGCCTTTGGCACCAGTGCTCAGTATTGGATGAATCTTGAAAGCGCGTACAAACTCCATTACCTTGCGGTGGGTTGATACTATGTTGCATTCATTGAAGTAACAGGATTTTCCAATGTCTGTCATTTCAGCCTACGAGCTGGAATGACAAAACCACTCATTCTGGTTGCAGCTTGGTATGAGCAATGATGGAAAAGGTGCTGCAACACCATCAAAATCGTAATTTTATTAGCATTCGGTTAACCAGATTGCCCCAAAAATTCCCTCAATTCATCCAACGAACCGGCTTTCTTGATAAGATTTTTAAACTCTTCCAATTTATCTACAGTAGGCATAATACGCACCAAGCTCATCAACTCAAGTCCTGCTGAACCATATTTGAGTTCAAGCATCCCTTCTATTATCCCTACCCGTTCTCCCTCAAGTAAGCCCTTCCGTTGTCCCTCAAGTAAGCCCTTCCGTTGTCCCTCAACCAACCCTTCCCGATAAATATCGCTATTTTTTACATCAATCGTTATAGGCATCTTACTTACCTCCATTTTAACTTTTGGGTACAATCTCCTCAAATCAGAAAGATATAGCAATTTTCTGATATAACCTTCTCTCTCTTTTGGCGGCAATACGGACAGTTTATCAAGGATTTTTCTTATGACCGCATCCACGTCCCCGGTTTTACACAGTATTGCCAACACAATATCTTCCGGGGAGTCACTTTCAAGAAGCTGGCAACAGTCAAGCTCCCTTATATCAATCAATTTATAGGAGTACTTTACGCCATCACCTTCTATGTGATTTTTCATATTCATAGGTTCATTGCCGACATAAAGTACAATCTGCACGGGTAATTTTTTATGCTGCTTTAAAATAAATCCAGCATATAGAAACATCCGTTCCATCATATCGTTCTCATTTGTTGACTGAATTTCGACATGGATTAACTTTCCATCAGTTACCTCAAGCACCAGGTCCGCTTCTCTTAACTGAATATCCGGGAATTGCACATCTATAAATCTGCCTCTTTCATATCCGGTAATGAGTTTTAGGAATACTTTAGGAATATCCTTCAAAATGTCTTTCAGCGTGATATCATATTTCTGATGCATCTATTCCCTCGCCTCTCCACTGTTTCCATAAACAATAAAGCCTCGCCGCCAGCAAAAAAACCCCTCAATTTATTCTACCATAATCAGCCTCTCGGTGGTAAATTTATTTTGAGAAATCTGCCCGATTAGACTGTGATGCGGGTGGCGGAGGACTAAACCTGGCCGGAAATGTTATCTTATAGCCGTCATGTCAGGCAAGTACGACAAAATATTGAAGGAAATCATCGGCAAATCAATACGCGTCTTCGTTAAGAAGATATTGGGCATCAACGCCGTAAAAATCACCCTTCTCAATACCAGAATGCAGATTACTAATGAGCGTGAGGCCGATTTTATATTAAGAATTGAAGAGCGCGGCAAGGCACCCTACATAATCCACATAGAAATACAAAGCGTAAACTACGCCAAGATGCCGGAGAGAATGCTCTTTTACTGGCTGCTCATCAACGAAAAATATGACGAATACCCGAAGCAGTACCTGTTTTACATAGGCAACGCCCCCCTGACAATGCCCAACCATGTGCCCAAAATTGGCAAGGGTTATAAATATGAGATTATTGATTTTCACGATATTGACTGCGAGAAATTCATTAATTCCGGCAAGCCTGAAGAGATTGTGATTTCCATACTGTGCAATTTCAGGGGGAATGATGGTAAAATAATGAAAAGACTGGTTATTCAGAAAATACGAGAGGCCGTGGCGGATGAGATGCTGCGGTCGAAATATTTCAGGCAGATACAGGTACTATCGCAGCTAAAGGGATTAGGTGAAACCGAAGGCGAGGAGGAAGAGGATATGTTGATATACGACGTAGAGAAAGACCCGTACTATAAACGTGGGCTGATGGAAGGCGAGCTGAGAGGCGAGCTGAGAGGCGAGCTGAGAGGCGAACTGAAAGGCGAAATAAAAGGTCTGTTGGAGGGAATCCAGTTGGCTCTCGATATTAAATACGGTGTTGACGGCCTTTCCCTGATGAAAAAAATTTCGGCTATCGGCGACTTAACCAAACTTGAGCAAATCATGGAGCTTATCAGACATTCCGCCTCTGTCGATGACCTGAGAAATCTGCCCGATTAAACTCTAAATCACGGGCAGGGCAAGAGGTGGAGGAAGTTAGATTATGTGGGGAAAACGGTTTGGCGCATAGAAGTCTGATAAGAGACAACAGCGGCTTTGCAATTCTAATTATTATGGGGTCCATGATAGCGATATTCATCGCACTCGGAGTGGCGCTTAATTACAGCTATACCATAGAGTCTCAGGAGGTTAAATTATCGCAAGAGCGTATGACCTCATACTGGGCAATGACAGGCACACTGGACTATATGCTCGCGCGGTGCAGACAAGATAATTGTACGAGTGTTGCCGCCAAAAACTATCAGAGCGAGTTACAACTGTTCCAACAGGAAATTGACCTAGCCCAGGACGGCAATATCAATATCATTAAGTTCAAAAACCCCTCCAATTCACTCTTTCTGCCTTTAACTGTGGGTATTTCCATAGTTAACAGTCCATCATTCTCCGCAACCGTAACGTCATGGTCGAGGGCTTCAGATTGAGCATTGCTTCAAAGTTTAAGTCGCTTGTCGACGGCATTAACGTACCCCAGCAATATGAAGAAGGCAATATAACGCTGACTGTATATACCGGCGTGTCATCGTGCTGGATTGGGGATATTGGCGGTCAGCCGGACAAACCAGTCGTAGCACGGCAGAGGTATGGGCAGGACTCACAGGGCATTGAACAAACAGTTTCCAAATTAATACGGCAGAGGAAGTCCGTTCGACTGAGATTAATAGTACATCGTCCTGAGATATTTTACAAGCTGGTGTATTTGAAGGATCGTTTTGCCGCCGTTGAATATCTGAAGGGGATGTTTCCATATCTTACGCCGCCCATGGCCCTCAATTCGCACCCTCTCGAAGGAACCTTTGGAGAAAACAAGTACAACGTGTTGTCTGCTGTGGAGTTGACCCCATTTCGCAGGATAGTGGAGGAGCTGGGGGAAGGGGTCTTGAATTTAGAGGCGGTAGTGCCTCTTCCCGTTGTGGCAATATTAGCTATTGACCAGGGGCTGATTGATCTCACGACTGCTAATCTGGTATTTCCCGGCCCTCATTGTACTTCAATGATAATAGGAGCAAAGGACGGCCCCTACCTTATTCGTTCGTTTTCACCGGGATGGCTTACCGTAGTGCAAAAATTCGAAGAGGCGGGACTGTCAAGAATTGAGGCGGTTACAGCGCTCCTTGAACGGCCGGAACTCTCTGGCAGCACAGCTTATGCAGGCATACTAAATCCATTCCGGAGAGAGGTTAAAGCCGGTATAGATGAAACCATTAAATTCTACAGGGATCAGCTAAACGAAACTCCGCCCGATAAGAATCTCCTGTACGGCCTTGAAATTCCGGATGTCTTGTTTTCCGGTGAGCAAGCGGACTTCGACCCCGTGGCGCTGGTATCTCGGCTGCCAGAGGACAAACTGCCAAACCTCCTTAAAGGAACTCCTGAGCCGTTGTACAAAAAAGGCTCCTTCAGCTATGTATATGACCATGCACGGAGCGCATTCAAGGAATTTAAGGAACCGCCAAAGCAGCTGACGCCCGGCTCAAGGAAACGCGGGAGAAAACTAGGTATCGACTATAAAGACGCACGGGGGAAACTCTTTGAGTTAATCGAACTTATTAAGAAACGCCTTACTTCCGCCAGCGGCAAAGACCGTGAATCGAAGATCGGCTGGGATTTGAAGGCAGCGCTCGCTTTACCCGTCATCGTATTTTTCTTTATTGCCAATGGGTATCTCGACCTTGTTAATCAATATGAAAAACTTGTGAGTTCCTTCGCGGACACGCAGAATCAAATCTCATCCTTAACATAAAGAGATAGAAAAAAACGCTAAAATACCCAAAGATTTCTGGACAGAAAAGATGATGGCCCTCGCAGGCGAGATTACCCCGCCGCTTTTTATTACAGACTTCTCCGTAGGCGCCGAAGAGATCAAAGGCAAGGCTGCGGCGGCTAAGTCTGAGCCGGATTCTTCCGAAAGCAAAACGGCAAAAAACCAGCCAAACCCGGGGACTGATCTGCATGCCCACCGGATAACCATAGAGGGAGCGTCCATGCCGCCCTCTTTCGGGCACGTCAGAGAAATTGCAAATTTCATGGACAGGCTGAGAAAGAATAAAGTTTTTATGAAGAACATAACAGAATTCACATTTAAAGGGCTGACCCTCGCCGAGGGAGACAAAGGCGACATGGTACGCTTTACTTTTGAGGCTATTTATTCGGAGGGCGGCCACGCCGTGAACAAATAATGGACAAATTTTCTGATACTATACGAAAGATGTACAACGCGGTTGAAAACAAAAGACTGGAAATCACTGCCATCATATTGTTTACGGCAGTGGTGTTTACGGGATACCATATCTTTTTATATTCTCCCCTGAAAAGCAAACTGAGAACGCTGCAATCCCAATACAAATATTTCAGCGAACTCGCCGACAAAGAGAAAAAGAAATTAGTGCAAACTCAAAAGGAACAGAAGGGATACATAAAACCATCGGTGGAGTCTTTGGAAGACTTTATGCGCTCAGTCAACGACGCCGGAAGAGAGTCAGGGATAATCATAAGAAAGATGGAGCCTGACAAAAAAGAACCTCTCGATTTCAATATAGAGCTGATAGCCGATTATTATGCCTTCCTCAGGTTTATCAGCGGGCTTGAGGCGCTCAGCATAACAATCCACAATATTTCCATACATCCGTACCAGAAGATGGGGTATTTGACAAGGCATGTCATAACCTTTAAATTCTCCCCAATAAAGGGTGGAAAACTGCTGCTGGATGAACGTGCAGAAAGACTAAGGAAACTTGTGCTCGATGAAAATCTGAGGAATCCCTTCCAGCGTTTTACCGATATTGGCGAAAAGTCTCCCGATTACGCCCCGATTACCGACCTGACGCAGGTACATAAGCTGACATCCATCGCTATGGCCGACGGCGACAGAGAGGCCACTATTGACCGAATTACGGTAAGGGAAGGGGATGCATTCCCTCCCGGCAGCAAGCGTATAGTGACCATGATAGATTCCGACAGGGTTTACCTGTTGGAAATAACATCATCGGGCAGGAATGAATATTTTATTGAGTTCAGGGAAAAGAATGCAGACAACAAGACTGACAGAAAGTTGCAGTCAGGGCCGTAAGGGGATTTCCCTGGGCCGCGTTGCAGGTACTGCACACACTTTGTTATAATCAAGCATGAAGGGCTTATTTATACTTATTTCATTATTGTTTTGCATGGCAGGTAATGCCGTTGCCGACACAGCTTTTACCCAGGCTGACAGGGATCGGATAATCAGGATTGAAGTCAGGTTAGATGAGGGTTTAAAGACCGTCAATCTGAAAGTAGACGATGGTT
This sequence comes from Nitrospirota bacterium, assembly GCA_015233015.1. GTDB lineage: Bacteria > Nitrospirota > Thermodesulfovibrionia > Thermodesulfovibrionales > Magnetobacteriaceae > Magnetominusculus. The sequence goes on from JADFYO010000050.1 coordinate 15,526, forward strand.
TAAAATCCGTCAATCTGAAAATCGACGATGGTTTAAAGGCCGTCAATCTAAGAATTGACGACACAAACAAGAGAATTGATGACCTGAACAGGAGAATTGACGACCTCAAAGGATTGTCTTATGTAATAATCGGCGGGATATTCACGCTTATAGGTTTTGTGATATGGGATCGCCATACCACGCTTAAACCCGTCGTTACAACCGTCAGAGAACTTGAAAAACGGTTCGATAGATTCGAACTTGCGATTAAGGAAAAAGCCGAGAGCGATCCGATATTGAAAGAGGCCTTGAGACACGCCGGTTTGCTGTAACGTACGGCGTCGCGAAACACAGGGCCTGCCCGCCAAAGATTTTTCTTACTTATACCCCATTACCTATCGGTTTCGTAGTTAAAACGGTTTTATTTCGATGGTGTGGGATGGTATAATGTCCAATGGCTGAAAAAAGACAATCTGTTTTATTTGTTGTGCTTTTGTTAGTCGCTATATTTATTAACGCAGCAAGCCTCGCGGGGGAATTCGTCTGGAAAGACAAACCGTTTAAGTACACGGCACATGGTGAGGATGTTCGCGATACCCTGAAAAACATAGCAAAGATGAGCGGCTTCGATATAGTTTTTACCGGAACGGTCAAGGGTGAGGTTACCCGTGTATTTGATAACGTTACTCTTCAGAATGCCTTCAACATGCTCATCGAGGAGTTTACTCTTGATTTCGAATGGGAGTCCGATAAGAACTTCATGGTGGTTCACCCCAAAAAAGTAGATATAAAACAGGTTGTCGCCCTTGTGCGGCTGCAGTCTATGGAACCGGAAGAGGTTAAAGACCTGCTGGCAGACTTTAACATAAAGCTGACGAAATTCGAGGTTCATAAAAATATCAGATCGGTTCTGCTCAGAGGCACTTCGGATGAGGTAAACCAGGCCGTTACATTTATAAAAGAGCTGGATAAAGCGTCGGCGGAGGAATTAAAGTACGAGATTAACAGAAAATCACTTAAAATGATAAGCGCCGGAGACGTTATCGAAGTCATACGCCTGAGATATGCCACAGCTGGCAGCACATCCCTGAAATTGGGTGACAAAACGATAAGCGTTCCCGGCATGGACGAGACTATTAAGGAGATACTCGGTTATTCGAAAGAATCTAAAACCCAGCGGGAAAAAACCTCTTCCGAGATACTGAATAATCCAGTTGCTATAGCAGATTTATTGGCGAAGAACGAGACGGCGGGGAAAATATCCGCACAGGAAACACAACAGGAAACCCCGACAGCCGTCCTGTCTGACATTAAAAAAACAGGGGACAGCGCCCTCTCAGGCATAGTGATGAATGAACTGCTTAATAAACCTCCCATTATATCGATAGATCAGCGAACCAACTCCGTCATAGTGAAAGGAAGACCTGAACAGGTTGAGATGGTCAAGAAATTGATTTCGGAACTCGATAAACCGACGCCGCTGGTAGAATTGGAGGTCATGATAGTTTCGGCTAACGAAGGTTTTGAGAGAAGCCTTGGACTTAACTGGAACATATCCGGCGCAGTCAAAAAGACTTCCTTCAATGCAGGAACATCGCAAGCTACTAACCCAATACCGTCTCCCGCCACTGCTCCCACATCGATAACGACCGTAAGCCCCTCTCTTAGTTATTTATATAGTATGCCGCTAAGCCAGATTGCATCCCAGATAACAGCCCTTGACTCCGAGGGGTTAGGGAAGATACTCTCCAGTCCAAAACTCATAACGCTTGACAACAAGGAGGCGAACATTGTCAGCGGCAGCTCTGTGTATGTAGTGCCTACAGGGACTTTCACCACAAGCGCCCCAACGGCAATCAGCACAGGCATAGTTTTAAAAGTTACGCCTCACATGATAATTCCAAACGACCCTAAAGACAGCCGCCGCTTCAGGCTGCTCATCCATGCCGAAAAAAGCTCGTTTGACTATTCTTATACGACTGCGGGCAATATCCCCGGCACTAACACTGCGGAGATTAATACCGAGGTAATAATGGATGAAAATAATACGCTGGTACTTGGAGGCCTGTTTGAGACGAACGATTCCACTACTGAAAGCGGTGTGCCTCTGTTAAAAGACATACCATTGCTGGGGAACCTCTTCAAGGCTAAAAACGATACGAAATCCAAAAAGGAGATCCTCTTTTTTATTTCACCCAAGGTCGTGGAAATGAGCACTTCAGATGCGATAGCGGTCTTAGAAGAGACATATAAAGAACAGAAGGAAAGCAAGTTCAAGGAGAACATTGAAAAGGCTTACCCATTGGAACCGCCCAAAAAGAAACCGGCTGCCGGCACGCCGGATAAGACAGGCGCATATGTTGTGAAGCCGTCCCGGACAGGCGTGATTGATATGGTCAATCCCATCGGCGATAACATAACTATAACCGATGTTCTGATCAAAGACCATGACAGCTCGGGCGATAATAAGACGCCTCACGCGTCTGAGGAAATACAATGAGGATGTCTGAAACCAGGGGGTTTACCCTTGTTGAACTAATGGTTGTGTTAGCGATAATCGGCGTATTGCTGAGTGTTGCAATTCCACGGTTTCAAAAACTGGTTTTATTTAGCAGACTGGAAGAGGCACGGACATATATGACCGCGCTGGCAGCGGCTGAGAGACGTTATCTTTTGGAGAACAATAGTTATTATTATGATTCTACATATAATCGTGAAGATTATCTTTTTACTAATTTAGGAGTCCGGCTAATGGATTCACCTAATTTCTGTTACAAAGTAACGGCGGCCCCATCGGGGACAGGCGGGGATTTCTATGTAACTGCATATCTAAGAAATGGTACGGAGACATATACAACGGGATGTACCGTAACAACAGCCTCGACAACCATTAAACCAGCCGCAGACTCTTGGGTAAGCTCAAGCGGTAAGGCTGGAACACCACTATACTTATGCTGGCCCCATCCCCTAAACAGTGCCAATGGCTGCGGCCTTTCATATACTAACTGGGATGATGGAATTACCGTTGATAGCTTCTTTAATTAAAAAAATATTGAGATTGAGGAAGTCTCTCGCCTTTGTCATTCTGCTGTCAATGGCGGTAATTTTCCTTATAATTAGTCTGACTGTTTATTATTACCACGATTACCATGTAATTGCCGTTATCGAAAAAGAGATGAAGGCTGTGGCGGCTAATATAATAGCTTTTGAAAAAAACTGGCAAAAAGATAAGGGGGTCTATCTCGGCATTGACCCGGCAGGAGCAAATGAGTTTTTGGTAAAAAACAATCTGGCTTATCCAACTACCAAACTAACCGGCAGAGTGTCAACCGATGGGCCAAACAATATAGAAATTTACGTGTATCCAGATTATAAGAAAACGGGCAGGTGGTCTTACGTGCCTTTGGTATATGTATATCGTCTGGATAAATCAAAAGAAGAGCAAGGATTTGTGGTCCAAAATGGACGTCTGGCCAAACAACCATAGGGGTTTTACGCTGATAGAAGTGCTTGTGGGAATTATACTGGTTAGTATCCTGCTTGCCGGAGTAATCAGCGCATGGAATCTGGTCAGCAACAGGAATTTTGACCTGGCCCTGAAACAAAAGGCAATTATTGCCCTGAACTCTCAAACAGAGCGTTTAACCGCACTTTATCGCTGGTGCAATGGTTTTAGCCCTTCCTACTATACATCTTCCTATGGTAGTTGTACGAATTCAGGTTTTATAGTTGATTCTACGTCTTTCAACACAAACGATTATGATGACTGGGGCAAGGTTCTTTACAATTCTTCTGATGGTTTAAACTATGTGTTTATAGACCGGCCTCGCAACATAGTAGCACAGCTTTGGTGGTCTGCAAAAACTGTAAAGGATTGTGGTCTATGTTCCGCGAGCACTAGTTGCGAAAGCATTGATCAGACCAACGCCGTTTGCCTGCAAATTTCCCTGACATATCCCTATAGGTGGAATGGGAAGGCCCCTGTTACCGATTCTAATTTAGGCTATCCGCAGCTGCTTAGCGTACAAACCATATCGGCCATATTTAAACAGTAAATATATGAGACTATCACATAATACATTAAGGCGATGCACCAATCCCGGCAATAGTGGCGGGTTTACCCTGATTGAACTGATGGTGGCTACTTTTGTATCAGTTATTATTTTAGCGGCAGTTTCGGTTCTTTTCATGGAAACACAACGTCAGAATAGCACTGAAAAAGCAAGGTTAACGCTTATCAGAGAAGCCAAACAACTCCTATCCGTAACTGGCGACGGCTTTTACTCATCAGTTGCCGGCAACGGTTTTATATATGGTCTGCGCGGCAGCGGCGGATGTACCACAGCCCCCTCACCCCTGCCCTCACCTTCGCCAGGGACAATCTCTTCTAATGGCCTCGTTACGTCTCTTGCAAGTGGAACCACTCATTATTATACCCTGCAAGCCGGTGCAGCCCCTGACTATATATCAAACACTGCCTCCATGACCGGATATGGATATATAACGGCGGCGGCAATATACTGTGATGATTATGCGGTTATAAATGGTTATGACGGTACATCCCATACTACCGCCTACACGAGATTTAACCTATCCGACCCGGATACCAAAGCCCGTTTAGGGACAGACATTGTTCACGAAGAAATATGGGCGCTTTATACTCTGAATGTTGGGCGCCGCCTATGACAGAGACCCGATTAGATTATCCTGACGTTTAAGACGGGTCAACAATAACAACCCGAAACCCTATGTCTGGTTCCCTTGTGAGATCGGGTGCGTGGCCTCTGAAAGTACAGCGTGCCTCATAACGGAGGCTGCGAAACCCTCCCCCTCTTAAAACCTTCTCAACGCCGTTTGGAGGCCCCCCGGCATCCTTCGCATTTGTGGCAAGAGAGGTATATGCCGTCGGGCTATACCAGTCAAGACACCATTCACGCACATTGCCTGCCATGTCAAGGCAGCCGTAAGGGCTTTTTCCCTGCGGGAAAGAGCCGACGGGGGTGGTGGCCTTATAATAAAAATCTATATTGGCGGCATCGGCGCGATAATCGTTGCCCCAGGGATATACAAGCAGGCCGTCACTCTTGGCGGCCTTTTCCCACTGCGCCTCGGTTGGAAGCCGTCCTCCCAGCCATACCGCACAAAGCCGCGCCTCTTCCCATGTAACTCCCACAACGGGATGGTCGTCCCTGCCAAAGCTCTCATCGTCAAACCAAGGTGGGCGGGGAAGACCGGTGTGTTCTAAAAAACGTTTATATATCGAATTAGTTACAGTTGTAACGCTCATTTTATAGGAACTCAGGAGGAGCCTTCTGCGCGGCCGCTCCCATGCCGGTGCGTCAGAGGCGTGTGAACCTATATAAAAAAATCCTTCGGGAATGGCCACAAATTCCAGGCCGGAGGGGGAAGATTCCTGCTTACCGGCATTCTCTATAGACGCTTCCTCGGGCAGCACCTCGATGCCGCGAATATTCTCATACAGCTCTACCGCCGAACTCAATCTGTCCTCTGGATTATATGAAAGGAGTTTGCGTATCAACGAATCCAGCTGCAGAGGGACACGGGGATTATAATGGTAAACAGGGGTTATCTCCCCAACATTAATTCGGGGCACCTTACCAGTTTGCCTCACATACCTCAAAGTACATGGCGGCAGCTGCCCGGTCAACATCTCATATGCAATGATGCCATAAGCAAAGAGGTCTGCCCGGCAGTCAACGGCCGCCGGGTTTTCATACTGCTCGGGAGCCATATAGCTGAATGTGCCGACACGGTGAGTTTCGGTTCTGTTTTCAGAGGCGACGGCAATTCCGAAATCCAATAGCACCGGCTTATTGACATCATTGTCACGAAGCATGACGTTTTGAGGCTTAAGGTCCCTGTGGACTACCTTATTTTCATGCGCCTTGGACAGGGACTCCGCCAGGTTCCTCAGTATTGTCACACATTCCCCGGCACTGTGCCAGCGGTCACTGCCCTTATTATCCACCCAGTCACGCAAAGAAGAGCCGTCTATATATTCCATGGAAATACCAAGGTTGTCTTTACCGATTTCATACAGGTCATAAATCGCGGCAATCCCCTCATGTCTTATTTTACGGGGAATAAGTATCTCGTTGCGCAACATTTCAAGCTGTAAGGTATTGTCCACAAGTGAAGCGGGAAGGATTTTAACGGCTACCTGGCAGGCAAGCCTCTTATCGAAAACCAGGCAAACGCTCCCCTGCCCTCCTTTGCCAATGGTGCGAATATACTCGTAATTCCCCTCCGCGGGAAAGAGCGCCTCAACTTCATCAGATCCCCCTTCATCGGCATGTCCTTGTTTTTCGGCAGGTTCCGAACTGCCGGCATCGATGACCGTCCCTGTATTTTTATATGAGTTGCAGGGTATAACTGTGGCCTCAGCCGGCATTACTGTGGATTCATCCGGCATTACAGTGGCTTCGTCAGGGCCGGCGGAAACGGCAACACCAGCGCTGCCGACGGTGTCCCAGTTAGTCTCGTCGTTTTTACTGTTCGTTTTACTCATAAAGAATTAGATCTCCTCTGACTTACTTTTATTAAAGCATGTCCGAATCCATGGTGTTGTCGGTATCGAATACCATAAATTGAGAAGTGCCTATTTTAAGGTTATTTCCTGTCGATAATTCAAACGCCTCGCCTGCGGGAATCATCTGTTCGCCGACGAAGGTACCGTTCGTGCTGTTAAGGTCCTCGACATATACCTTGCCTTTTTCAAGCCATACTCTGGCATGATTCTTAGATACGCTGAAATCGTCGAGCACAACAGTGTTGTTTCCGCCCTTTCTGCCGATTGACACTCCCTGAGACGTCAGCGTACAGTGTTCTTTCGTCTCACCGGGCGAGGTAATTCTTACCAATATAAACCGTCCGCTCTTTGTACCGATGTTTTCCATGACAGGTGCGGCAATGGTTTTGTTGTCATCTTCCTGTGCGGGATTTGTAAAGATTATTGTCTTTTTACCTAGTAGTATAATATCACCCGAGTTCAATCGTTGTTCAGATATCTTACATCCATTAACGGACACGCCAAATTTGCTGTTCAGGTCTTCAATGTAATAGCTGTCCTGTTTAAGATAAACCCTGGCATGGCGCCGTGATATGTATGAATCCTCAAGCCTAAGGTTACATTCACCCGCCCGCCCTATCAGCACTTCCTCCGATTTAATATATACTACATCTTCGGGGCTGTCCTTAATCTGCAACGAAGGAAGGCAGGCCTCGCTGACCATCTCTTCCTGTTCATCCGAGGTTACCTTGTAAACCTTGAATTTCTCATCGGTGATGCCTTTAATCGCGGTGGTATATAAATAGCGGCACAGTTCCTTATTTTCAGAAGAGAGCGCATTATACGTGTTCTCCGACAGGAATATCTCATCAGGGCTTGACAGAGACTCAAAACGCGAGGCTATATTGACGATATTACCCCTGATGTCATTGTGTTCCACAATACATTCCCCTGTGTGCAGCCCTATTCGAAGACGTATTGGGGTATTGAATTCTCTTTTATCGTTAAAGCACTTCAGGTCTTCCTGAATTTGAATAGCCACAGACAGGGCGTCATCGGCGCTGCAGAAATATGACAGCGTACCGTCTCCAATAGATTTAATAAACGTGCCGGTACTTTTAATCAGCGGGATAACGATATTGTCATGCTTTGTGATTACAAGCCTTGCCTTTATATCGCCTACCTTTTGGGTCAGGCCGGTGGAGTCCTGAAGGTCTGTAAACATCACGGTAATACATTTGCAGTATTTCTCCTGTATCTGCTTTTCTATTTTTTCTTTGGCCGAAAGAAGTTTTTCTATGTCGTCCAGATTATTTATATGGGAGTCACCGGTGATATTTTTTAAATCTATATGGTCTGTGGTTTTCTGCATACCTTCAATATCGTTTTTAAGTCTGTTTATCTCACTGGCATACGTGGTGTCAATACATCCGGCAAGTGTTTCCATCATGTCGAGGTAACTCCATGTGTCCTCATCACTTAAAGACGGGTAACCGGGGGAAATTCTATCACGCATATTCATAATATCGTTTAACCATCCGGTAACTTTTCCTATATCGCCAAACGTGCCGGCAAAACACTGCTGCCAATAATGTTCTATAAGGGGCAGGTAATGTTCAAGAGACAATATCTTTCTGGCGCCTAAAGTGGCCGGCGATTGAGAAACGGCTTTCTCCACACCTTCAACCCACCAGTTTTCACCATAGATTTCCCTGAGGCGGTCCTCTATAAATGCACTCATGCGCCTGTTTAAGACATTCAATGAAACATATAATATGTAATTATTGTCCATTAACCGCCGCCTGCTCTAGTTCTGAATATACCCACTAATCCGGCAATATCTTTGATATTCGCAACTGCGCCTGCCACACGCATCACCCGCATCACCCCGCACCACCCGCACCACCTCAGTTCCCTTATGTAATCCGCACCACGCGGAAATATAGCACATCCTGAAAAGATGTGTCAACCTTCCTCAACATTAGGTAAAATAGGGTATTGACAAAAGCATGTTTACTCATATACACTTAGCAATTGTCTGATAGGTATGTTAAGAACAGGTATGTAAAAAGTCATACGTAGTATGACGACTATAATAGGGAGTAAGGAGATGGATTTATGGAGAACCTATTGCTGACTCTGATAATAGGGATCAGTGTTCTTGGGCTTGTTGCTGCTTTGATGCTTGCCAAGTGGGTTATGTCAAAGAGCGATGGCACGGCGCCGATGCGCGCAATATCGGATGCAATTAAAGAGGGTGCTAATGCCTTCCTGAAAAGACAGTATAGGACAATAGTTATTCTGGCATTGATGGTGGCGGCAGCCCTGTTCATCGGTTACGGGATGATAAGAGAGCATCAGAGCTTTGACCCCGTGGAGACGAGAATTGCCCTGGCTATGTGGATAACACTTTCTTTTGTGTTCGGGGCGGCGTGTTCTCTCTTTGCAGGTTTTATCGGCATGTGGGTCAGCATTAGAAGTAATATAAGGACTGCGGCGGCGGCGGTAAACAGCGTAAACGAAGCGCTGCGCATAGCAATTCGCGGCGGAGCGGTCTCAGGACTGATGGTTGTCTCGATGAGCCTTTTAGGTGTAGCGGGACTTTACATGCTGGTCAAGGTTTTTAGCGGCGTTGAGGCTACAAAGATTCCATTTATGATAGTAGGATACGGGTTTGGGGCATCCTTTGTAGCCCTGTTCGCGCAGCTTGGAGGCGGTATCTACACGAAGGCGGCAGATGTGGGCGCTGACCTTGTCGGTAAAGTAGAGGCCGGAATTCCTGAAGACGACCCGCGCAACCCTGCCGTTATAGCTGACCTTGTTGGTGATAATGTCGGCGACTGCGCAGGACGTGGAGCTGACTTGTTCGAGTCAACCGCGGCGGAGAATATCGGGGCGATGATACTTGCCGGAGTTATGGCAAAGACCGTGACTCAAGATCCAGTGTGGATAATAGGCGTCATGTTGTTCCCGCTTCTGGCGAGGGCATTTGGTATAATCGCTTCTATAATCGGAGTTTTGACGGTCAAGGTAAAAGATGGCGAAGACCCTATGCACGGATTAAACAGGGGATATTTTATAACCGTGTTTTTTACCGTTATTGGATTGTTTATCGCGAGCAAGTGGCTGTTTTACCACGAATCTGCTCCTCAGGGATGGATTTACTTGTTTTTAGCCGGTGTCGTAGGAGTTGCAACCAGCATAGGGTTTATTTATATCACTGAGTACTACACAGAGTATCGGTTCAGGCCTGTCAGGGAAATAGCTAACGCCTCACAGACCGGGCCTGCAACTAACATCATCACGGGCATTGCTATGGGGTTAGAGTGCACCGCCCCTTCGGCTATAGTTATATCAATATCCATACTGTCGGCCTATTATCTGGGTCAGGCCTCTGGATTTCCCAATGCCGGCATATTTGGCACTGCTGTTGCGACAATGGGAATGCTCGGACCGGCCGCTTACATATTGGCAATGGATACCTTCGGACCTATCTCAGACAACGCCGGTGGTATTATTGAAATGACAGACCAGCCCAAAGAAGTCAGAGACAGAACTGACAGGTTAGACGCGGCAGGCAATACCACAAAGGCGCTGACCAAGGGATATGCAATCGCCTCGGCCGCGCTGGCATCGTTCCTTCTGTTCAGGGCATATCTTGACGAAGTAGAAAACTACGGTCACCCTATCAAGAGTGTTGACTTGGCACAACCGGTGGTGTTTGTCGGTGCGCTGCTTGGTGCAGCATTGGTGTTTATCTTTTCTGCACTGGCTATCAGGGCAGTTGGAAAGGCGGCGTATTACGTTATATGGGACGTCAGGGATCAGTTTAAGGAAAATCCTGGCATACTTGCCGGAACTTCAAAACCTGACTATGGTCGTTGTGTTGACATAGTAACTAAGGGCGCACTTAAGGAGATGGTAGTACCGGGTTTGGTAGCGGTGTTAAGCCCTATTCTGGTAGGTGTGTTATTTAAGCAATTAGGAGCCGGCGCTGAGGCTGTTGCGGCTATGCTGATGGTTGGAACGATAGCAGGCATACTTATGGCGACGTTCTTAAATAACGGCGGCGGCGCATGGGACAATGCGAAAAAATACATAGAGACCGGACAATTAGGCGGCAAGGGTTCAGACACTCACAAGGCAGCCGTAGTTGGTGATACGGTAGGCGACCCATTTAAGGATACAGCCGGCCCGTCTCTTCACGTGTTGATAAAGCTGTTATCAACAGTTACGCTGGTTTTGGCTCCACTTTTCATCTAATACAATCAGGCCATACCCCGTTATTTCAGGGGTATGGCCTTTTTATTTCTTATACCAGGTTGCAATCATATGAGTAATAATAATCCTGTTAATAGAATCATCCTGTTAATCCTAGAAAAAGCAGTTGAATTATGAAGTGGGATAAAAATAATATATAAGACAAGGAGTTATGTCAAAAAAGAGAAGAAGGAGAACTCACCCAATGGGAGAAGGTCAAAATAAAGGAGAATTGA
>JADFYO010000051.1 GCA_015233015.1 Nitrospirota bacterium
GCCGGAACATGCAAAATTAGAAAAATTAGTACGTGGAACTACCTTGCTGCGGTTGTTGAAGCATATCGTAAAGGCATTGCTATACCAATGATTCCACAAGCATTATAATAGCGGGTGAACGGTTACAATGATTTGATAGGTGAAATCTTTTCTTCAACTTATTTAAAGGATATTTTAGAATTTTCAAAATCTGTTCATGCCGAGATGGACGCAATAACTACAGCAGCGAAACTTGGTTCAACTTCCCTTAAAGGCACTACATTGTACACACTTACATTTCCATGCCATCTGTGTGCAAGGCACATTATTTCCGCCGGTGTAAAAAAGGTAATTTATCTTGAACCATACGAGAAAAGTCAGGCTGATAAACTTTTCCGCGATTCGATTGCTATTGATCCTGCAGGTGAAACTCTTGACAAGGTGGTTTTTCTTCATTTTGAAGGTGTCACCCCCCGACAGTATTTAAATTTGTTTACATCGACGGAGTCGAGGAAAAAAGATGGCAGAGCAGTGACCCGTGACCCAAAGACTGCCAAGCCCATTGTGCGAAAGTTCGCTGATGCGGTTGTCGATTATGAGTCTATAATAATTGAGTATCTGGCTGAAAATAATATTATTAGCAGAAAAAATAATCATTGACTTATTTACGGAAAAAAGCATATACTTCACGCATAGGAGGTGTTGGTGATGAAAGATAAAGAGCGTTCGTCTAAGAAGCAGTCTGATGATAAAGAAGCTTCAGGTCTGTCGTGGCCTTCGTCTGATATCTCCGATGATTACTATAGTGGGTGTAATGTTGTCGAAATGGATATATTTAGGAAGAAACATGCTTCCCGTGAAGACTTACATGAGATGGCTGTTTTGAAGGCATATTTAGATCATGCGAAGAAGCTCAAATGGTGATTATCTCCCATTCTGAACACAGAAGTTAAGCCCTCCAGGGCCGATAATACTCGGAGCGCAAGGTCATGGAAAAGTAGGTAGCTGCCGGATTTAATTTTCAGAAAGCCCGAATCGACCAGATAATGGTTGATTTCGGGTTTTCTTTTTTTTGTATCTTAACTTCCTTTGTTTAATCCCCCAGTGTTCTTTTTGATTGCCGAATGTAGAAATATAGTGATTGACATAAGTGAGCCTATGGCGTATAATGTGACGTATGGGCAAAGAGAAGATATTAGTAACGGGTGGGGCAGGGTATCTTGGCTCTGTACTTGTGCCGGAGCTGTTAAATGCCGGACATGAAGTTACAGTGGTTGACTCGCTTATGTTCGGGCAGGTTTCGCTGCTCGATTGCTGTGCCTGTAAGGGTTTTGATTTCATAAAAGGTGATATATGCGACTCCAGACTGATTTCCTCCCTTGTTCCCCACTTTGACATTATTATACCTTTGGCCGCCATCGTAGGGGCACCCGCGTGTAAGATGAACCCGACTTTGACAACCCTCGTTAATCACGACGCGATGATGGATATGATAAACAAACTTTCTCCCTCTCAAAAAGTAATATTCCCGACCACTAACAGCGGCTACGGCATTGGAGAAAAGGACAAGTTCTGCACTGAGAAATCCCCTCTAAGGCCAGTCTCCGAGTATGGCAGGGTCAAGGTCATCCTTGAAAATGCCCTGCTTGAAAAGGGAACCGCCGTCACTCTGCGCCTCGCTACGGTATTTGGCATGAGCCCGCGAATGAGAATGGATCTGCTCGTAAACGATTTTACATACAGGGCATATAAAGACAAGTTCATTGTACTTTTTGAGGAGCATTTTCGCAGAAACTACATCCATGTAAGAGACGTTGCCCGCGCATTTATGTTTGCCATGGAAAACTACGATAAAATGGCCGGAGAGCCTTTTAACGTCGGCCTGAGCAGCGCGAATATCACAAAGAGGCAGCTCTGTGAAAAAATAAAAGAATATGTCCCCGGCCTCTATATCCACTCTGCACCGGTAGGAGAAGACCCCGACAAACGCGACTATGTCGTAAGTAACGACAAGATCGAGGCCATTGGCTTTCAACCGGCGCACTCGCTCGACGACGGTATTGTGGAATTGTTAAAGGGATACAAGATTTTAAAACCGAACCAATTTACTAATGTCTGAGCATTAAAAGTGACATTAACAACGCCCTAACCCCACATTTGACCTGAAATTAATCTAACCCAATCCGATGTTTAAAGAATACATAGAAGCGTATATATTAAGAGACAGGAAGAGGACTGCCCTGTTTTTTATCTTAGTCGCAGCGGTGTTTTTCATAGACAAGCTGACGCTGGGGCCTTTGGCAGCAGTGCAGCTTCATGATGTGTTTGATACTGATTTTCTGAGATATAAGCCAATGGGGGAGCTGTTATTTAAGCACGGCCTGTATTTCTGGTATCCGAACTGGCCTGGCGGGGCTCCGGCATACGCCGGGCAGCACAGTCCGTTTTATATCCTGAATGTGGCCGCTCAAGTTTTCCCTCTATGGGCTGTTTACAGCGGATTACTGATTGCGATGATGTCGGCGGCTGGTTACGGGATGTACAGATTCCTAAGTGGATATTTAAAAGCGGCAGGGTGGGTAGCGGCAGTCGGCGGGGTTTATTTTGCCATTAATATGCAGTTGACTAACCTGTTTGTATTATATACTTTTTGTTACGCCTTTCCACTTTATTTCGCGTGGGCCGCCGATTTCACTCATGACGCCGCGAAGGGTTCATCAATTCTGAAGTTGACAGGATTAAACCTTTTTGTGGCGCTTTCATATCCCGTGCTTACGTTACCGTATTTTTTTATCTTAGAGGTACTGGTAATACTATTACTGCATCCAGAAGGACAAAACACAAGGCTCAGGATGCTGGTAAAGACTTCGCTGGTCTGGCTTGGGTATGTATTGGTCAGTCTGCCGGTGCTTTATGGTCTGTATAAATATATACCGTTTTCACACAGGTCGTATGAATATGAGGCGGTCTCGGCCACGGGATTTCTGAAAGATATTCATAACGGGGTTATCGGGTCGTCGCTGACGACAATGACTTTAATCCCGCTTGCCGGGGCAGCTGCCATATCAAATAAATCGGTGCGCGTGCGGCGGGGCTTAATAGTTATTGCCATCTTAGTATTTTTATTTGCCATGTTCTCTTCGGGAATGAAAGTCATATTCAGGGGAACGCTGCTGGAAAAAATGGACCTTGGACATATTAACATGCTCTTTCCTATTGTCATGACAATAACGGCGTTCATGGCAATCGATGCGGTTATTAAAGACCGTGAACTCTCCAGACGTTTTCTTATTGGGGAAGCCGTGGGCGCGGCATACGCGGTCTTTGCCATATTTATCACTTCGGCAGTTGAGACACAGGGCGCTCAATTGCTTATCCTGAACATCATCGGCGGAGTTTTCATATCGCTTATGATTTTAACTGCTGAAGATAAAGCTGCGTTTTCATTACCGAAATTGGTGAAAACACCGGCAGCCGTATTTATATTCAGTGCGGCGGCGGTTGCGGCAGTTCTTTATTTCAGCCCCAGGAAAATCGGGAATGTGGATTTGGTTTCGATTGCCCCTGTTTTGGTAGTTTCGATGTGGGCCTTTTTCTGGCTTTCCGAAAAACTGTCAAATGCACAGAAAAATGGGCAGTTAACCGGCCTTCTGATTATAACGCTCGGGATTATCCTCTTTTTTCAGGTGAGATTTACGCGGTTTTTCGGGGAGGAGTGTGTTCCTTATATCAGTATATTGCCAGAAATGTCTATTATGGAGAAACTAAGAACCCAGAAGCAGAACAACAAGACATCGGAGCCATTCAGAATAGCGTCGCTCTATATTCCTTATATCCCGGTTGTTCAAACCAAAGGATTTGAGACGCCCGACGGCAGAGGCCCGCTTTTTAATAAATATTACAGAGAGTTTATAGGAATTCTAAGGGCGCCGGAGCTTACGGACTTCATTGTCAGGCATAATTTCGAGACAAACAGGTATAATTTATTTATTTCCGATGGTAACGAGGGTTTTTATTTTTACCCTTTAGCATTTCTGAACATCAGGTATTTCATTCTCACACAAAACATCTTTGGGTCAGATAACAATTTCGAAGAAATTTACAGGGGCACTACGACCGATGATTACAATGGGATATGGAAGGGAATATTCAGCATGTATTCAAAGCCGTTCAGTGTTGTCAAATGCAATACTGCCTTTGACAGATGGTTCCTGGTGAAAAAGACATCTATCCTGAAATCAGATGAAGACGTACGCGGCGAGATCCTGAAATCCGAGGGAGAGGGCCTTCTCGATACGGTTTATTATTCAGAGCCAAATATGCCAACAGAGTTGAACGGGGAACTCTCCACCGGCGATAAAATCATCGCGAAACATTACAGCCCCGATGAAATACGGCTTGATATAGAGGTTACTTCACCCGCGGTATTAGTCATCTCAAACAACTACGACCCCAACTGGAGGGCCTATATAAATGGTGTGGAAAAGAAGATACACAGGGCAGATATTGCCTTTCAGTCAGTATTAATAGAAAATCCGGGGCACAACTCAGTGGTATTACGGTACGAGGATAAACAGTTGCTGCTTTTACATATTTTTATACCGCTGGGTATATTCATATATTCTTATGCGCTGCTGATAAAACGCCGCCGCCCGTAGTGTTTTTTGTAATTGCAAACCGTGCGTTTACAAAACGCAACAATATATTTTAGAATACAGAATGGGTAACAAGTTTTGGGACGACACAGACAGGCTGTTGTTTCTGCGTGAGAGGGCAAATAACCTTTTTCACCATGACACAGAGGGTGACTTAACCTCGCGGTATGCTTACACTTGGGTTCCCCCATTCGACATCTTCGAGATGGAAGGGGAGATCGTTGTAAGAGCCGACATCCCTGGTGTTAAACTTGAGGATATATCAATCGTCGTCGAAGGGGAAAATACCATTTCGATAAGAGGGGAACGAAAACCCGGCATACACTCCGACAGGGAGTACTTCCACTGTATGGAGAGGAGTTTCGGACGTTTTATGAGGTCATTTAAACTCCCTGACTCAGTAAACACAGACGTCATCGAGGTTGTCCTTACCGACGGCGTCCTCAGCGTTACAATCCCTAAGACCGGCCTTTAGCAAGGACAAACACTAGATGCTCGTAGGCGTGATGTCAGACTCCCATGACAATGTGTCGAAACTAGCAAAGGCGGTAAAGTTATTCAACGAAAGCAACCTACAGTACGTCCTGCACGCCGGCGACTACACCACCAGCCTGACCTTAAATGTATTAAATGGTTTAAAGGCAGAATTTATCGGAATTTTCGGCAATAACGACGGCGGTATTCTGGCGCCGGAGGGTAGTTCGTTAAGCAACCAGTTCCGGATATACAATCAGCCTCTCGAATTTACCATCGATAACAGGAAATTCATAATGATTCACGAACACCACCTCGTTGCCTCCATCGCGCAAAGCGCCCGATATGATGTACTTATCTATGGTCATACGCACAAGCCGGAGGCAGTAGAACGCACCGGCACATTCGTCTTAAATCCTGGGGAGCTATGCGGCTGGCTTCACGGCAGCGCTACCGTGGCAATATTAGATACTCAGTCAATGAAGGCTCGCATTATCGGGATTGATTAACCGCCTTGCGACACGGGTAGTAATCAAAATATTTTGCAAAAATCGAGGCGAACGATTTATAATCATTACGCTATGATTTAAGACAATTCATATAATTTAAACACACACTCAGGAGGATTTAAGATGCCAAAGAAAGTAGCTCTATTGACGGCCGGTGGCCTTGCCCCGTGCCTAAGCACCGCGGTCGGGGGATTTATTCAGCGTTATAGCGAAATATCGCCCAAAACCGAGATCATAGGTTTTACTAATGGCTATGACGGGCTTCTCAGGAAGAACTTTTTAAAAGTTACGCCTAAGGTGAGAAGTACTGCCCACCTGTTACACGACTTTGGCGGCAGCCCACTTGGCAACAGCCGCGTAAAACTCTCAAATGTTAAGGACTGCGTAAAGAAAGGCCTGGTCAAAGAGGGCGAGGACCCGCTGCATGTGGCGGCTGAAAACCTCAAGACCCTCGGCATTGAAGTGCTTCACACCATAGGCGGCGACGACACAAGCCTGACGGCGGCAGAACTCGCGAAATATCTCCACACCAATGGTTATGACCTGACGGTAATTGGCCTTCCAAAGACCGTAGATAACGACGTTACGCCAATCGCACAGACGCTTGGGGCACTTACAGCCGCTGAACAGGGCGCGCGCTTTTTTTTAAACGTGGTGGCCGAGACCTCGGCAAACCCGAACATGCTCATCGTTCACGAAGTCATGGGAAGGAACTGCGGCTACCTGACAGCGAGGACTGCATACGAATATAACGAAATGATCAAAAAGACCGAGTTCCCGGACAACTTTGGCATTTCCAGCGGTACATACGGCATTGACGCCGTCTTAATCCCTGAGGTTGACTATGATTTAGACAAGTTGTCAGACCACCTCAAAGCAAGGATAAAGAAAAATGACTGTGCTAAGATATTTATATCGGAGGGCGCCGGGGCGTCAGGCATCGTAAAGGAGCTTGAGTCAAAGGGTTTGGAAGTCCCGCGCGACGCCTTCGGACACGTCAAACTTGACAAGGTCAACGTAGGGCAGTGGCACGCCGACGTCCTGCTTGCAAAGACAAAGGCAGAGAAGGTACTAGTTCAGAAGAGCGGCTATTTCTCACGTGCGGCAAGGCCAAACAAAGAGGATTTAATGTTGATCAAGTCCATGGTTGACCTCGCAGTGGAGATGGCGGTCAAGGGAGTACCAGGAATAGTAGGACACGACGAGGAGCGGAACAATGTTCTGAGGGCGATAGAATTTGACCGCATCAAAGGCGGCAAACCCTTCAACCCTGAAATAAGCTGGTACAAGACCCTGCTAAAAGAGATCGGCCAGCCCAAATTTTAGATAATTCACTGATAATCCCCTAATCCCCCCGCGTGTATGCGTGGGGGGTAAATCATCGCAATGCTTGGACACTGGCGTTATGCGAATACTAAGTTGCAGCCATAAGAGTAACAATAGCCATATTAAAGAATCATCCTGAGCCTGTCGAAGGATTACCGGTTTATGTGGACATACGAAATAAAGGAGCATCCTTCGACAGGCTCAGGATGATTCAATTTTGGTTGCTTTCGGTGTATCATACACCCTTTCCCAAAAAATCTTTCAATTCATCGACCGAACCGGCTTTCCTGATAAGATTTTTGAATTCCTCTAATTTATCGACAGAATCTACAACCCGAACCATATTCATCAACGCAACACCGGCTGAACCATATTTGAGTTCAAGTCCTAACTCTATTCCCTCAAGCAAGCCCTCTCGTTTACCTTCCACTTTGCCTTCCAGTTTCCCTTCCAGTAGGCCTTCCAATTTGCCTTTTTCAACTCCTCTTTTCGTACCCTCTAACATTCCCCTCTCACGCCCCTGCTTAAATCTTACATCTCTCTCTAAATCATATACTAATGCCATCGCCTCTGCCTCCTTAGACACTTCGTCCTGTAAATCTCTCAACTGCGACAGGACTTCCACTTGCCTTACATATTTGCCCCTAAGTGTTTCCTCCGGCACCAGTTCCTTTAACCGGCTCAATATATCCCTTATAAATATTGTAACACCTTTCTGCTGGTAATTGCACAAAATTGAAATTATTACCTCTTCAGGTTTATCTGAGTATAGGAATTTTTCGCAGTCAACATCGCGCATATCGATTAGATTATATTTATGGGTCGTTGTCTTTGTTGAAAGGGTGTCTTTCATCGTAAGCGGTTCGTTACCAATATAAAACACGTATTGCAAAGGCTGAATTCCATGAACCTCAGTCAGATAAACCCAGTATCGCAGCTCTCTGTAAACCATTTTAGAATAGTTTGTTGACTGAAACTCGATATGTAACAAGGACATGGAACCATCTTCCAGTTCAACCTGTAAAATGAAATCGGCTTCGCGTTCGTTCGTAATCTGAAGTTTGGTCTCTAATGCCGTAGATTTAACAATCTTCAGCCCGATTACCTCTGTAATCAGGGTATCTACGACATCCTTAAGGATTTCTTTTATGATCTTATCGTAGCGTTTAGACATCGGCGTTGCTCAAATACGTTTAATAATAATGAGTTCTTTGCCAGCTGGCGTTATTGTCTGAAGCGCTTCAGGGGTTCCTATCTCTATAATTTTTTCGCCCTCTCTGGTTAGATTTTGGCATACGTATATGTCCCGTTCCACGCTGAAAAGCCCTAATGGCAGCATGGCCTCTAAAATTGCGCGCGAGGAGTTTTGTTTATCGCAGAGTATTACGGCCTTAGGGCATTGGAGGCATTCCTCCGCCCCCTCTATCTGCCTCCCGTGAAATGAAAATACCCGCACATCCAGCCACGATTCCTTGATTTTGGCAAACCCGGCCTGTATGGACGACACACCGGGAATTACCTCAAGCACGGCGGCCTTGCCATACCGGTCATATATCTTTTGCGACAGGCTGAAAATTCCGGCGTCTCCGGTGACTAAGACGCCGACGGTTCTGTCGTCATAGCGTTCGATTAGATTAATAATATCTTCAATCCTGTTTTCTTCGATGGCGTTTTCAGATGGGGCAATGTCAAGGGCGGCAAGCTGCCCCCGTGTTCCAATTAATATTTCACATGCCCTCGCCCTCTTAACGGCGGCGTAGGTCATATATTCGGCCCCGCCAGGGCCGGCGCTTATAATGGTTATTTTGTACAGGCAGACGCACCTATCAGATGTCTTTTCATGTCAAACAGCAGTACTTCCACTGATGAAAACCCGTAGAGTGTCTTTATTTTCGCGGCTATATCTGAAGCCAATGAGTTAAATTTCTCTGTATCTTGCACATGTTCGATTATCTCCTCAACGGTGTTATATTCACCTTTGAGACCGAACACTTTTGCGACAAACCCTGCGGCCTGCGGGGATTTCCCCGAGTGCGTGTCGAAATAACCCATCAGGAGCTTTGCAAGTTTCCCGGGATGGCCGCCGACTACGACATCTCTGAAACCCTTCGTTCTGGCGTAATGAAGGGAATGGCCTATAAAATTGCTCATCTGAACAACATGAATTCCCGTAAAAATTGATTTAATCGAATCCTCGCCAATCTTACCCGGCGACAGATAGACCCGCAACGAGTTCTCCGCATATGCCACGTCAAGTTCACAGGCGATAGACGCCTTAACGGCCTCAACACTCATAGGCTCCACTATCCCCGTAGTGCCGATTATCGAGATACCGCCAAGAATGCCAAGTTTGCTGTTAAACGTTCGCAGAGCCGCCTTTTCTCCATCGGGCACAATAATCTCCACTTCTATAATACCATTGGGAACGGCCTCTCTGACGGCAGTTTGTATCATCGCAAGAGGGACGGGATTGATGGCGTGCGACCCGACAGGGATTTGAAGCCCGGCCTTTGTGACTACACCGACGCCCTCGCCGCCTTTTATGATTACCTCATCACCGTCATTATTCTTAACTCTGACCGCCGCGGTTATCTCAAGGCCGCTTGTCACATCAGGGTCGTCGCCGCCGTCTTTGATGACAGAGGCGGTGCTCCAGCCCGTCAAGTGGCGGCTTGCCGCGAATGTTTTAATGTCAAGCGTTGTCAGCCCACCGGGAAGCGTTACCTTGACCTCGTTTGGAAGTCTGCCGGTACTTGCCATAATCACCGCCGCCTTTGCCGCAGCGGCCGCCGCCGTTCCGGTTGTAAATCCCTTTCTGAGCGGGGTTTTCACCGGGAGCCTTTGGGGTGGGTTCTCTTGACCAGCGCTATGGATAGATAGAGGGGTTCCTCAGGCAGCGGCGCGTTTAATAAATCGAAGCTCATCTGTCCATCGAGCGTAACCCTGTTTACGAGATATGCGGCCGCGGGCGGCTGTATCCTTATCGCCTCGAGAAGCACGGGCAGCTTTTTGTTTACCTTCATAAACACGGTAGTCTGATGCCTTTGAATCAACTCGGCTGTCCTTTCGGCGTCCTCCGGCAGTTCATAGACCCCGAAATCGCCGCCCTTACTGCTCAACGACATGCCGAGAAGCGACGAGGAGGCATTAATAGAGCTTATCCCCGGCACATGCACTACATTTACTCCAAGGGTGAGCAGTGCGTCGGTCAAATAGTTCGATGTGCTGTAAATCGTGGGGTCTCCCATAGATACGTAGGATACCTTTCTGCCTTCGGCAACGAGCGCCTTTATCTTTTCTGCTAATTCGGCGTATCTCTGCCTGAGCTGCTCCCTGTTATTGTTCATAGGGAAATAGTACATAGTGATTTTCGACGGCCCGACATAGTGGTCAACTATGTCTTTGGCAATGCTCCTGCCGAGGACGTCAGACTGCGGTACGAT
The DNA here is from genome assembly GCA_015233015.1 of Nitrospirota bacterium. Taxonomy (GTDB): domain Bacteria; phylum Nitrospirota; class Thermodesulfovibrionia; order Thermodesulfovibrionales; family Magnetobacteriaceae; genus Magnetominusculus. Next base: position 10,387 of record JADFYO010000051.1, read on the forward strand.
AACATCGTCTGCGGCCTCGAGGATGCGCTTTGCCTTAATCGTTATAAGTTCAGGGTCACCCGGCCCCAGCCCTATAGAGTGGACTATATTATTTGTCATATCAAAATTATTCATAATAAATCACAAACTCACGCCTCAACGCTCCTCAATGCCCAGAGCGACGTCAAGAAGAATATTATACAATAAAACATCATAAGACCGGCATATATAATACTCACATCGCCCCCTGTCAGTGCCGCGCGAATGACCTTTGTCGAGTACGTAAGCGGAAACACATACACAAGCAGCTTAAACGCATAGGGGAGTTTGTCGATGGGGTAGAATGTGCCGCAGAGAAATATCATCGGCGTAATTACAAAGTTATTGACAAGCGCCTGCCCCGAATGGTCTTTCACAATCATGGAAGTCGTAACGGCAAGTAATGAAAAACTGAATGTATGAAGAAGTATTGCCGCAGGAAACAAGGGGTTAAACGACAGCGTAACGTGAAAAATAAGGGCATAGACAAAAATAATCATCGTCGCCAAAAGCCCGCGAAATACGCCGAACATCGCCTCGCCAATCACAATCCCAGCGTGTGAGACCGGCGCTATTAGGTACTCGTCAAAGGTATGAAAGTAAAACCTCGATATGTTTATCTCCGCAGATATGGCAAAACTCTGATTAAGGCTGTTCATCGTGATAAGGCCGGGGATCAAAAAAGAAATATAAGGCAGGCCGCCTACGGTAACGCCGCTTCCAAAGCCCCAGCCAAAGGCGATCAAAAACAGAAGCGGCGACAGTGACGAAGAGAGTATCTGCTTAACCGCCCGTTTTCGATATATCGAAAGCTCCCGGTAGAGCACCGCGTAAAGCCCGTTAAACATTTATCCTCCTTCCCGTGAGCTTCAAAAACACATCCTCGAGCGTAACGCCTCGTACCTTACATGGGTATGTGGACTTCTCAAGCGCCGCGAGGGCATCGGGACGGGTGTCAAAGAATTCCTCTTCGATGCTTTCGTCTTTATGCAATTCAAGAACGAAATGCCCAATGCCGTCTTTGAGTGCCTCCGGGTCGCCGTCAACGATGATTGCGCCGTCGTTGATAATCAGTACCCGTTTGCAGAGCCTCTCGGCCTCTTCGATATAATGTGTGGTTAATAAAATTGTGGTATTTTTCATGCGGTTAATCTTCACGATGAAATCCCAAATGACGCGCCTTATCTGAGGGTCGAGGCCGACGGTTGGCTCATCGAGAAAGAGGATTTTAGGCTCATGCAGGAGGGCGCGCAGGATAACGAGCCTTCGCATCGTGCCGCCTGAGAAGGTCTTGACCTGGCGGTTACGATAGTCGGCGAGGCCGGAGAAATCAAGCAATTCGTCAATCCGCGCGTTTCTGGCAGCCTTTGGGATGCCGTAGAGGATAGCGTGAAGGTAGAGGTTTTCGTATGCGGTCAGGTCCCTGTCGAGATTATTTTGCTGGGGCACAACGCCGATGAGGGCCTTCGTTTTTTGGGATTCCTGCTGGAAATCACTGCCGTAGTAGTGAATAGTGCCTGAAGAGGGTCGTATAAGACCGGTAAGCATTTTAATCGTAGTGGTTTTGCCAGCGCCATTTGGGCCTAAAAGCCCGACAAATTCACCGCTTGAAAATGCAAAACTCAGGCCGGTAACGGCGGCCTTGTCTTTATAATGCTTTTTCAGTCCGGCAACTTTGAGGATGTCGTTATTATCGTTCATATGAATTTGCTATTCGAGAGAGTCCAGGCAGTTTATACCGCTAACTGTCAATCTCTGCTTGTAAGAAGATTTTACTCATAGAGAATCACTTAACAAAGAATTTAAACAGTGCAACCGTGACAGCTGTTTGGCCTATCCAAAAGAGAAACATCCACTTGATTATATCAGCCTTGACGTTGGCAATCTCAACTCGCAACTCACCTGCTTCTTCTGTGATACGTTCATTGACTTTAGCTATTTCAACTGATAAATCGGCTTTTGTAACCAGCTCTTTTGAGAGTTCAGCTTTAATTTTTGAGGAGTCAGGTTCAACCTTATTAAAGACCTCTACAAGAGCTTCAGATGCCTCTTCCCCCAGTTTTTCTCTTAACACCCCTGGTATCTCACGTTCATACCTTTAAACTACCATAAAAATAATTTTCTGTCAATCCACTTGACCCGTCCCGCCCTGCCAGGCCTGGTCAGTATTGACAAAAGACCTGTTTATTGAGTTAAATATTTCAGGGGGTTTCGATCCAAACGAGCGAGCACTAAAAATGGAGGAAGACATGGAGATATTCAGAAAACTATTTGGATCCAGAAAGAAATCCGGGCTTGAGGGCGAGGTAATAGGTGGAAAAAACCAACCTAAGGCAGTAAACATTATCGCTTATGGAAAAAACCAAACAGTTGACAGCGATGGGATTATTGCCGCCACTGGCACGGGACTTCAGTGGTACTTTGGCCCTGATGAGACATGGTACAATGCAAATTCATGGGTGAAGAGCCTCTCAGTTGGCGGTGGTGGCTGGCGCATGCCTACAAGAGCGGAACTGATAGGTCTTAATGATGACCTTAAAGTAAAGCAGGGTATCACGGACTACGGCATGAGTATTAGCGGTTGGGTATGGTCAGGCGAGCTTAAGGTCCCGTCCGCCGCATGGTTCTATGTCTTTGGCATAGACGTTGTAAACTACTGTGACCGCAGCTCCACCATGCGGGTATTTGCGGTGCGTTCCCGATGACGATGTGGGTTATTTGAGGGGTCAATATGAGAATGCCTCATCCGATTCAATATCAGGGTAGTAAGAGAAATCTTGCCGCGACAATACTTCGTTATTTACCATGTAACTTTTCGAGGCTTGTGGAGCCTTTTGCTGGTTCAGCCGCTATCTCAATTGCGTGTGCTGCAAAAGGAAGGGCTAAGTCATATTGGATAAACGACTTGAATGAGCCGCTGGTTGAGCTGCTTGAGCTTATTATTAATCATCCTTCTGAGATAGCCGATGCTTATCAACAGATATGGAACCAGCAATTGGAAGATTCTATTGAGCATTATTACCGCGTTAGGGCTGATTTCAACAGGACAAGAGACCCGCGGCTTTTTCTTTACCTGCTTGCACGCTGTGTAAAGGGTTCAGTACGTTACAATTCTGAGGGATTATTAAATCAAAGTCCCGACAAGAGACGGCATGGAACTAAGCCTGAAACAATGAGAGAAAATATCTTTGGTGTTTCCAGGCTCTTAAGAGGAAAGACTGCAATCTCGTCACTTGAATATAAAGATGTCCTGTCAGGTGTTGGCAAAGACGATGTTGTGTATATGGACCCGCCGTATCAGGGCGTATGTGGTAACAGAGATTCACGGTACTTTGCCTCTATATCTCACGATGAGTATGTATCGGCATTAGCGGAATTGAATGAACGGCAAATTCGTTATGTGGTTAGTTATGATGGCCGTACGGGAGATAAGATATTTGGTAAACTCCTACCGGAGAATCTTTCACTTACCCTGGTTAGATTAGAAGCAGGCCGGTCATCACAGGCAACATTGCTGGGTCGCGACGATATTACGATCGAATCCTTGTATTTGTCGCAGCAGTTAGCCCGTGAGGTTAAACCTGTGCCTTATTTTCACAGAAAACCTGAGAATGAACAACTTGTTCTGACTGAGCCGGAAAAATATTATGTCGCAAAACTATTCTAAAGAATTTCTTGACCTCTGTAAGTCGGTTACTGCAAAACGTGCAAAGACAGTGATTGATCATATTTTGATGTATGGGCATATCTCAACAGAAGAGTTAAAAGACAAATACGGGTATAATCACCCGCCCAGAGCAGTTCGCGATGTGCGTGAACATGGCATCCCGATTGAAACTTTCCGCATAACTGGTTCTGATGGAAGAAAGATAGCGGCGTACCGCTTCGGCGATGAAACTAAGAAAAGATTCAATAAACTGTCAGGACGCACTGGCCTTTCAAAGAAAATCAAAAAATATCTGATTGAAAAGTATGGTTGTAAATGTTTTATTTACCTTGAAGAAATTAATGAAGGCGAACTTCAAATAGACCATCGCGTTCCCTTTGAAGTGGGAAGAGATGGTGAAAGTGACGAACTGAATCCTGACGATTTTATGTTAATATCCGCTGCCGCAAATCGTGCAAAGTCCTGGTCATGCGAACATTGTAAAAATTGGCAGACACTTAAAAAGAGGGATATTTGTCTTTCATGCTATTGGGCATACCCGCAGGATTATCTGCATGTCTCCATGCACCACGTCAGGCGCGTTGATTTGATGTGGCAAAATGAAGAAGTAGAGCAATATGAAAGCCTAAAAAAAGATGCTTTATTGTCAGACCAGACGATTCCTGAATTTATAAAAGAAATCCTCAAAAAGGCCGTTAATCTGAAAAGCGGCTGACTTAAAAATATAAATAACCCACTACCAAAAAATCAGCGCTCTGTTATATACTTTATCAAGCGAATCTAAGTCGAATCTGACCGTGGCAGGACAGGGCCGCGTCAAAATAAATATTAATCGGGGCTATTACGATGGCTGCAAATCCACTGGTAGAACTGCACAAGGCGGGGCAGAGTTTCTGGTATGACTATATCAACGGGGGGTCATAATCTCAGGCGCAATAACAGGCATATATCTTTTTATATAGCGCAACGCAATTGCCTTAGTACGGCAAGTCTTCACAGCTGCGAATGTTTAAATCTTTCTTTGTAAAATCATATGTTACCTCACCGTCGTCTTTTTCTTCGCCTTTATCGTTGACTGAGTACTGTTCTATTGTGAAACTAAACTTAATCTTAACTTCGTCTAATTCAACACCCGGACGCTTCTTTATTATTATGAAATCATCGTAGAAAAATGGCAGATGGAAACCTCCGGGGGCATTCCACTTATAACCGCGACAATGTCCACTCCAGTTCTTGTATGTATCCACTTCAAAGATAAATCCAAATGGAGATGGAGAATGCACGATACTGTGTATTTTGGCATTAGTTACGTGAAAATCGAAGCCGACTACGCGGTTAAAAATCTTGTTGCTCTTGGGTAATTGCTTCAATGACACGCAGAAGAGGCCGTTATCCCCCTCGGCAAAAGATAAGGTGAGCAATACTGTTGCCAGTATGATTAATGTCTTCGCGGTTTTTTTGGTAAGCATTTGTTTATCTTTTTTAAAGTAAAATCTTCATTATCAATGTTGTCTAATGTAGCAAAGCCTATGCCGATACCGCCTTTTTTTTTCATATATATTGCGCTCATTGCTACACGTATCTTATCAGCGGATTTATTTTTGGGTTGTCTGATAATAATTATTTTTTTTAAATCTCCATCGCGGATGGTTTGTTTATCAGACTTTGCCGCGGCGGTCATGACAGAAGCGACTCCACAAGAGCTATTATAATTAGTAATATCATATGCCCATGACGAGGGTAGAAACGGCTTGCCGTATATATAAGCATAACGAACACTCAACTCAAATGCCCTAACCCTGCCCGTTGCATAATGTGGGTCATAATTATACAATACATAATAATACGTGTCTTCACATTCAGACGCTATAACATCAACGGCAAACAACATCACCGCCAACACTGTCATCAGTATAACCAGTCTATTTTTGATGGTAATGCAGTCCAATATCCTATTATCCTAATTCGTTAATCATTTTTATTGATTCAAGCTCACGTAGTTTAATACAACTTCTGGTCTTTATGAATTTCCTTTATTTTAAAGTCTTTGGCATCCAGAACCAGTATTTTAGTTGTTCCATCTTGTTTGAGACAAATCAGCGTCATACTAAAAAACAGTTTTTCCTTTATACTGTCAGGATCTAAAATAAAACTAAGAAAATCCTTAAAAAAGCCAATATCAACGGCATCCTTGTCTGTATATGCCGCGGCAACAAATTCGTACGTTCTTTCATCATTAAGGTGGTAATGCCAACCGTCAGGCATTTTAGGCATGCCGTAAACAGCAGAATTGAAGCTGGTATCTAAAAAAAATGCCCTAACCTTATATTTTTTCTTAGCGTACGAATCTTTCAATGATACAATATAAAACTTATACGGAAGTTCTTCCTCAAACCCTGCCACCGGTGATAACACCACCGAGCAGACAACAAAAAAAAACACTAATCTCGAATACAATGACATGCGCTTAACTCCTATGATAACGCAAAGTACCCTAACATCTCAATTCTAAACGTACGTATATGCTCTTGTCAAGCGCTTTTTTTTAAATAAAAAAAGAGAGGAGCGCGGTTATGCTCCTCTCTTTATATTAGATCATTTAGTTTTTTTCTTAAGTGCTCTCCGTGCCTCTTGCACTGATTTCTTAACTTCCGATTCATGCTCTGCCGCCCACTTTTTTTGTTCTTTATAGCGACGCTCTCCCTCTTCTGGACTTAGAAACTTAATCTTCACATTGAAGACGCCATCGCCTGGATTTTTTGCAATCTTGGCATATGCCGCAGGCGAGAGGTCTATGCCTCTTGTCGGGTCTTCGTGATGTGCGTCTATACCTTTTGGCGGGTATATACCTTCTTTCGGCTTAAGCTCTTTATCCCTAATCGGATATGGGCCTTTGTCTTCGACTTTGACTATGACTTTTTCCCCGTTTGCCTTGTTGGTAACCTCTACATATATAGGTTTTTTTCGATCAAGTTCGCCAACATAAAATGGCGGCATTGCCGCGGTATATCCAAAAGCACTATGTTTGGTGCCGCTCGAAGTATCCCTGTCATCAAACTCCTTGCCATACATAGATGCCTGTGTGTCGCATTCATTGCCGTGGCAGTTTGTATGCCTTTTCTCGTCATAAACACCCCTTTTAACCTGGCTTCGATTATCTTCGGGCCTGTGCCTTTCCCCGGCTGTTTTTGCCAACGCCTTGTTGTGGGCTTCAATCTGTTCCTTAGTTACGCCAGATGGTATCTTAGGCTCCTCATCACTCATGTTTTGCACGCCCGACTTGCCGCCAGCCAGATTAAGCGCAAAATCTGTAGCACCCGGCACTGGCGCGCCTGCATAGCCGCCTATCAGCGTATCAACCTCGTCTGAACCGGTTTTTGATCTTATGCCATTCCAATAACTGGCGTCCCGGTCTAACAGGTCAATCGCCCTGCCGTAACGGCCTGATGAGCGGCTGCCCTTTGTCAACTCGTATAGTGCCTCGGGGTAGCTCATCTTCCCGCTGTTGACCGCACGCGCTAATTCCTCTGCCTTGTCCTTTGCCGCGCTATCCTGACGTTGCAGCGTTCCTGCTGCTGCCGCAGCTTCAACCCTGCGCTCAATTGCACCTTTGTCCTTATCCACTTTTTGCAGCAGCTTCTCTGATGTCTCACCCTTGCTGTTCGTACATCCCGGTTTTCTCCCCATAAATTTCCCCGTCTTGGGGTCTTTAATGTAACAAGCGTCTTCCATAAACATCCTCCTCATTAAAATAGTTGGGTTTTACAGCAGAATTTCTGCTATGAATATAGCAGTTCATATACTATTATAACACATAATGAATTATGTGTCAATATATATTATTTAATATATGTAAAGTAATTATTGTAATAGTGTTATTGATGCGGCATTGCTATGGCTGACGCGTGTAACCCTAAAAATAATAGTGACCCACTACCAAAAAATCAGCGCTCTGTTATATACTTTATAAGCGAATCTAAGTCGAATCTGACCGCGGCAGGACATGGCCGCGTCAAAATAAATATTAACGGGGGCTATTACGATGGCTGCAAATCCACTGTTAGAACTGCACAAGGCGGGGCAGAGTTTCTGGTATGACAATATCAGCCGGGGGCTGATTAACTCCGGTGACCTTAAGCAATTAATAACACAGGACGGCGTCAGGGGCATTACCTCTAATCCAAGCATATTTCATAAAGCTATCAAGGACGGCACAGGCTACGACGAGCAGTTGTCTGAATTGTTTAAATACACGGCGCTCTCCTCAAAAGAAATCCTCTATAAACTCGAAATCGCCGACATCGCCACCGCCGCCGATATGCTGCTTCCCATATATGAGGCATCAAACGGTGTTGACGGCTATGTCAGCATGGAAGTTGACCCGCGCTTCGCCCATGATTCAGAGAAGACCATCTCAGAGGCCAGAGAGCTGGCAAAACTCATCGCAAGGCCAAACATTATGATTAAGGTACCGGCAACAAAGAACGGCCTTCAGGCCATCACTCAATTAACCGCCGAAGGCTTTAACGTCAACGTCACACTGTTGTTTTCGGTCGAACGGTATGCCGAGGTTGCAAACGCATATTTGGACGGCTTGAATAAGCGCCTCGACGCCGGAAAGGCCATTGATTCCATCGCGTCGGTAGCGAGCTTCTTTATCAGCCGCATCGATACCGCCGTGGACAAAATCCTCGATAACAGAATAGAACACGCCCTGAATGACGCCGAAAAGGAATGGGCGCAATCCCTGAAGGGAAAGGCGGCAATATCATCGGCAAAGGCGGCTTTTCAAGTTATGATACTGCTGTTTTCATCGGAAAGATTTATTGAACTTAAACATAAGGGAGGGAAGATGCAGCGCCTGCTCTGGGCAAGTACGAGCACAAAAAATCCAGCTTACCCGGATTGTCTCTATGTGGATTCGCTGATTGGCCCTAACACCATTAATACCATGCCCGTCGATACCGTAAAGGCATTCAAAGACCACGGCAAGGTGCTGAGAACTATAGACTCAGACCTTAAGGCAGTTGAAGACACGCTGGATTCCCTCGCAGAACTAAATATTAATATAGAAACCATCACACAAACGCTTGAGGACGATGGCGTAAAACTCTTCATCGACGCCTTTGACGCACTGCTTAATCTGATAGAAGATAAAAGGAAAAATCATTGACGCGCGGGCCGAATGAATAAATGCGAAATATAAGGAGCATCCTTCGACAAGCTCAGGATGATTCTATTATTTTAGGATGATTCTTTCGATTGTTACAGGATGATTCGTCGTTTATTACTTCTATGAACACATTCTGGGATTAAACCTCTGCCGGCTGGTTTAAACTCTCCATGTACTCTGCCCATTTGAATGGAAGTGTGTGTTTTTTCCTGTCGTTACATTCCTTGCAGGCTGCTGCTATGTTGGATTTAATGGACATGCCGCCCTTCGACAATGGGATTATATGGTCCATAGTCAGCTCTGATGGCGGGATGCTTCTTTTGCAGTAGTAACACGTGCCGGATGAACATTTGGTCTTCCACCACGGCGACTTACGCAGAATGCGAGCCTTCTGCTTTTCCCTTTTGACGAATGCCTCGCTTACGTAGGCTATTGCGCCTTCTATCGAGGCGCAGACCATCTCGCCGTCCATTGCAGCGCAGGCGGCTTCGCCAGTTGGCGATGAGCTATCTGCCCTTTTTTGAACTCTCTTCGGCATAGAACTTTTTATACAATATCTCCCACTCCGAACTGCCCTCTGTGAGTTTCTTGCTGAAAGACGAGAGTTTCTTTCTCACAACGGCGTCAATCTCTTCACCGGCCTTAATCTCCGCGGCTATGGATTTCTTTATATCCTTGCGAATCACAGAGTCCTCCGCTTTGGCGGCGATTAAATTTTTTTCCTTAAGCGCACTTAGCAGGATGTGGGATAAATGGCTTATCTTATCGTCGGAGAGCATCATATAACGATATTTCTTTCCCTGACAAGTCTGTGTTTTGTCATATCAAAAAGGGACTTATAATCAAGATGCTTTTTCTCGATTTCACCCTCGTATGATCTTAATATCTCGCGCACCTCGTCATTAAGCCTGTCCTCAGCCATCATCTCATAGAGGATAATCTGCTCCGTCTCTTTAAGCAGCTCCTCGTGGGGCACCTTGCCTTCGATAAGGCCGCCTTTGACCAGATCATCGAGGATCTTACCCGAAATAAAATGTATCCATGTCTTGGGAACCCGCACGGTTATTTTTCCATAAACGATAAAAGTGCTATATTTCGTGCGCGTTTAACGGCCTCAGTCAGTTCCCTTTGATGCCTTGCGCATGTGCCGGTCATTCTGGACGGCAGCTGTTTGCCCCTTTCCGTTATATACGATTTCAGAGTTCTGGTGTCCTTGTAGTCTATGAACGGGGTCTTCTCCGCGCAAAACCTACAAAATTTCTTTCTCATAAATCTCTTGTACTTTACGTGTTCAGAACCTTTGCCCTTTTGTACCATTTAAATACACTCCCGAAAATTAGTTTATTAAAACGGCTCAAGGTCGGATACCTCGTCAGGGGGTGTGAATTCCCCGCCGCGTCCGCCCTTAGCCGCCACCTCGCCTCGTCTTGGAAGGAATCTAACCGTCTGGGCAAGGACCTCAAACTTACTCTTCTTTTGCCCTTCGGTTTCCCACTTCCGTTCTCTCAGCCTTCCTTCTACCAATACGCCGCTGCCCTTGCTCAAATATTCGCCACAGTTTTCAGCCTGTTTTCCAAACACGGATATGTCCATAAACAACACCTCTTCCTTCCACTCGTCCCCTTGTTTGGTCTTCGAGTTGACCGCAATGGCGAAACTTGCAACAGCCGTACCCTGTGGTGAGTATCTCAACTCAGGGTCGCGTGTCAGGTTGCCCATAAAAATAACCTTGTTATACATGAGTATTACCCCTCTCTGCCTTACGCATCTGCGCCTGACGGGGCAGCAACCCCTTCGACAGCATCGGCTGCAACATCTTTTGCAACATCGGGGACAGCATCCGGGGCGGGCTGCTCAGCGGCCTTCGCCTCGATTGCCTGCAGGGAATTTTGCAGCGCTATAATCTCTTTTTTCCTCAGCTTGATTATCATAAACTTAAATACAGGGTCAAACACCTTGTACAACTCCTCAAGCGGCTTTATCGCCTCGGGAGGAGCTTTGAAGACAAAAAACAGATAGTAGCCTTTTTCGTGCTTATTTATTTCATAAGACAGCTTCCTCCTGCCCCATCTCTCGTGCTTCAGCACCTCGCCCTGCATTTTCTCTATCAGGTCGGTTATACGCTTTTCGGCCGCGTCTATGCCCGTGTCCTCAAGCGCCGCATCAAGTATCACTATGTTTTCGTAGTAGTTCATTTATACCCCAATACCCTCCTGTTCGTGTATTTTCCTTATCTGTATCGTCAAGTAATATATCTTTTAACATAACCTGACTATAAAAATCAACCATCCCTTAGTCCGCCGTCAAAATAAAACGCACTCAGGCAGTTTGAGGAAGAGGGAATTGCCTCTGTCCGATGAGGACAGATAACGCTATTTAGGTTCGACAGGGTATTTCGCTTTTTCCCATTCATTCCAGCCGCCCTTAAGGGCATACACCTTTGTGAAACCCGCCTGTAAAAGCAGTTGCGCCAAACTGGCGCTGGTGTGTTCTTCGTGTCAGGTGCAGTATAGAACTATCTCTTTGTCTTTGGGGTATTTTAAAGACCACTGCCCAATCAGCGAGGGATTTTCGCGAATACTTCCTTTAATCTTCATTTTGCCGCTATTGTATGCTTCCTGAGTGCGGACATCGATAACAATCACATCGGGGGAACCGAGCTTTGCTTTAAGCTCATCGACGGTAATCCTCGGCACATCAAAGCCATTGGCCACGCCTTGAACCATCGCGATAGATAAAACTAACAACAAAACTAATAAACTCTTTTTCATATCTCCTCCCGCGTACTGCCTTTGAAATCAGATATTCAACTTGTCCGAATACCACTAAGTTAAGTCCTGCCGTATCATTATAGAGTAGCGATTTTCACCAGTGCATGTCAATACGCTGTCAAGCCAAAACAGAAATATCCAAAACAGCGGGCAGCATAGCTGGATAGTCTGTCTCATTCGCCATTTTTTAATGGAATCCAATTCCATAAAATGGGTGCAAAATCCTATCCCGGAGAACGGCCTTAAAATAATTATCCTGCATATACAAGCACTTACAAAGCAATATCTTTGGCACGAATATTGCAATATATGTGCAGACATTGAGGGCAGGCTGTAATATCAGATTATAAAATGAGGCTGAAATTCGTTGTTTTTACAATGAATATCGTAAGATTGCCGATAACGTCAAACAAGGGAGGATTGTTATGAATAAGATTTTTCTACAAAAGGGCCAAAAGGGAATACTATGCTTAATTATGTTAGCGTTGGTGGTTATTATTGGCGCTGGATTATCGTACGCAGCTCAGGAGGCCGCTTCCCCGTTAGTTAAAAACCCGAACTCCACGGTATTTTTCATCGTAGGTGAAATGCATCTCGGAAAGAGCCAAAAAGATGTGGCAAAGGTAGTAGTTGACCTGATTAATGAATATGAAATCGACGCCGTCTTCGTGGAACAGCCGGACGAGCTTCAGTACAACTGGTCAGCCTTTAGCGAACTTGCCGCAGATAAGGCAAAGGCAATAGCCGTACTTCAAAATCAAATGCTCAAAGATGCCGACCAGTCAACGTCTTTTGATTGGGGTATATACAAAAAATACTTTGAAAATAAAAGCCTGAAAACCGACAAAGACCTTGAGAACATACTTAGGGAGATATATAAAGATCACGGCGAGGCCGGCATGAAAGATATAGAGAAAATATTTAAGGAGGCAAAGAGCGCAAGCGGGGCGTGGAAGTCCTATAAAGAAAGCAAAACCGTCTCGGCCGCGGACTATCTGTACATCATGTTAAATCTTCAGGGCATAAAAATGCCTTTTTATAATATAGAGTCCAAGAAGTTAAGAGATGAGTTCGAGCAATACATGAAGTCCAATCCTGACAAGATGGCGAAGTTAGATACCCAAAAGGCTAAAAATGATTTCGAATGCAAGGAACTGCAGCCGAGAGACAATTACATGGTAACAACCGCTTCCGGCGTTATTAAAAACAAAGGGTACCGGCAGATAATCTTAATCTGCGGCGCCGCCCATATAGACTGCCTGAAGGATAAACTGAGCAAGCAGGGTTATGAAGTAAAAGTATCATATAATGCCATTAATGCCATGAAAACCCAAGTCAAGTTAAAACAGATAATGGCAACTCTGGCGCACCCGGACTATATAGTTTCGCTCGTAAAGAACCAGCAAGGAGCTGATTTAAAGGCCATAGAGTCCCTAATAGCGCTGAACCGCCCGAGTAACCAGCTGATAAGCAGTCTCAGTGGCGATTTAAAAAAACTTGGATATGATGCTGCTTCGCAGGAACAGATAAAGGTTAATTTTGTTGCCCGCTACGAACAGGAGGGCCTGAAGGCAAAAACCAACTGGTCGATTTCTGTGCCGGTGAACAAAGGTGAGTCCCTCAAAGTATCTAAAAAATCCTCTTCCGAAATCTTAGTTGTGAAAGAAGATGCGCTTCGTCCGGCTGTTGCGACGGCAGCCGCACCTCCTCCTGACATTGCCAAATATTTTGATGCAGCTATGGCCGCGGTTAAACGGCAAAATGAAAGAGCTGACAACAAAGGGGTACTTTTCATACATGTGGAAAAAGTGGAAAAAGATGCTAATACGAGCACCTATTATATAAATGATGGGTCAGGGACAAAGGAGTATGAGTCTGCGCACGATTTTGTAGAAAAATACAGGACTGGCGGTCAATACCAGTATAATTTCTTTTCCATGGGATTAAAACCCCAGAAACTCGACGCATTTGTTGGAGAAGCCGCAAATGCATCCTTGAAAGATCCAAATAATAAAAACACATTCATAGCTCTTAAGCAAATATCCAGCGCCTCGGAGTTAGAATATTTTAAGGTCAAAACTCTTAGGAATAACACCAAATTAACAATAGAGGATAGACAGTTAGCCAATGTAAAAAGAGGCGGCTTAGATGGGTTTATTAACAGAGTTATCACGCTGTTTATGGAAAAAGGCCAGCGTATAAAAATTGTTATCAGTGCAAGGACGGCTGATATTGACCAAAAGATCAGGGCTATATTATTAGGACGTCCGCAGTGGGATATTAATATAGGTGGAAATCTGTCAGAAGAGGCAACCGCCGCGTTACTTGTAAAGGGAATGGATAAAATAATATCTCTGGACCCTACTATTGCTAAAGGGTCATATGAAATAAGGACTCAAAAGCCGTTTGAAGAGTTGACCGGCGTCAAGCTCAGCCTTTTAGTACCGGAATGGAGGTTTAACGCGTGAACAAAGGCGGCGTTATTACCGAGAAATATATAAAACCTGGCATGTGTACGGTTGCCTTTGCCATGCCTCAAAACCAAGCAGCCTTTAACAAGGACTGCGAGGATAATAGAAAGAACCTTGCAAGGGATCTTTTTTATGGAATTTGGGGAAAGTATTGCGATGAGTTCTTAAATCCTTTTAAAAAGGGCGGCATTGAGGCTTACATGAAAAGGGCTGGCGTCAAGCTTGTTTATGATGTGACTCTTGATGATTATGGGCGATTGTTTCATGACGAAGGAAGGCCGGTTGACATCCTGTTTGCGCATTGGTACGAAGAGTGCGTTGAGTTTTATGATGGATTCGCGACAGTTGACCAGATTCTTGATAAAATACCGGACAGTTTCTCCGGTATTGTAGATTTAAACGTTTGCCATCCAACTTCATTAGTAGAAGAGATAGGGAGGAAAAAAGGCAACTGTGTAGTAAGATCTTTATACACGACGGCTACACCCTATCTCTGGTTACATGTTTATGTTCAGGTATTCAAAATCATGGAGGCTGAGGATATCACATATATAGACGCTTTAAATCGGGCTATCCGCTCGATCTTAGACGCATGGAGGAAAAAGGAATGAAGAGTCTGAAAAAATACTGTGAAGAGTATCTGGGAAATCTGGGAATGCTGCAGGCAGGTGTGCTTGGACATAAGCCTCAAATTGACGATTCTGTCTATGAAAAACAAAAAGAAATTATTGGTGCCGGTATAAGCAGCCAGCGGAAGATCCTGAGCTTATTGCTTCATTTGGTGATAAGTGTGTTATATATTTTATTTATTCTGGGAATACTGTTCTGTTTTCATCTGTTGGATAAATATATGGACACGGCACGTTTCCTGAAATTAGCATTGCCAGCCTTTCCTTCTCTGTCGGTTGCAACTTATTATTTGCATCGGGAGATTTCCAGAATTGATCTTTTTTTAGCAGCTATGCCGATTATGACGGCAAAGGATTTGGCCAAAGTCATCGTAAACATTTATTACAAGGTTATCAAATAGCAGTCAAACGCTTTCGCTTTCAGTGAAAGTATTAATGCGTACCGGAGGATAATCATATGCCGGAGGGCGGCAATAATTCGCGGGAGCAGGGTCAGGTTATTAATAAACATAGCATAGTATCCTGGCTTGTAGGCGGGCTGATTACTCTTGTAATTGCTCTTACTAATAAGTACATAAGTAAATAGACAATATAATAGAAAAAATGTGTAACCGTTCACCCGCTATTATAATGCTTGTGGAATCATTGGTATAGCAATGCCTTTACGATATGCTTCAACAACCGCAGCAAGGTAGTTCCACGTACTAATTTTTCTAATTTTGCATGTTCC
>JADFYO010000052.1 GCA_015233015.1 Nitrospirota bacterium
AGATAAGTCTGCCGTTTCTTGACGATCTCCGGTTCGAAGGTGCCGTTTCTGTCCCGCGGGGTTTCGAGTTCGAAGGCGCTTTGATCAGTTCTTACAGTCTTCGAAGTCCGGCCATTGCGCCGGTTTTTGGTATCGTCAGTCTTTAGATGCGATTCGATTTCCACATCGAGCGCGGCCTCAAGTATCATCTTTATCAGCGGTGTCAGGACGCCTTCTTTGCCGTTGAGTGGCTTGCCAGACTTCAACTGCTTGATTGCCTCTGCCTGAAATTTGGTAAAATCAGAACCTTCTAATGTGCTCATGTCAATCCTCCAAAATATCTTTTTCCTGAGCTTGAGTGCTCATCTTCCCCCCTCGCTCTAACCAGCCGCAACGTGGCGTAACAACGTGAAGCAGTTTGCTCCTTTGCAAACTTGACATGCCCGTCTAAGTGTAGGCTACTTTCTTTCAGAGCGAGTGGGGATAGCCGTTAATCATCAGGTGATACCGACACATCGATCAGTACTCCCTCTTCCCTTCGCTTTCCATGATTGACACAGTTTGTTAAACAGTCTCGTGATATCTCAGCAATCTTATCTTTTGTATTTCGGGTTACTTCTATCTATTATTCCCTTTAAATCTCAGAAATATATATCCTCATGTATCTATGACGTTGGTGGCAAAATTTGCCAACAACTCTCCAAAATAGGCACATAAAATTTACCCGTCATCAGCGTTAAAAAATGACCCTCCCCATCCTATTAATATTCATTCGATTTCCATAGGGTCATACTCTAATGTGGTGGATAAGTTCTATATGCCGATATTTCTCTGTTGTAGATTCATATGGCTTGCCGATTTACACTTGACTCTTGTCATAACAATATGGTCATATGGTCATATTGATGTATGAGAAGTGGGCCACATAGGCCACAAACTGGTTCACAAATATTAGAACCCTACACATTGTGTAGATTACACCACAGACGAATAAAGGAGTAATATCAATGAGTTATAGCTTAATGCGGAGTGATATGGGTTCGTATCCCTGCACCGCCACTCCAAAGTATGTCGATAGGCACGTAAAATTGATCCGTCGTCAGCGTTGAAAAATGACACATCCCGTCCAATTAATATTCATCGATTTTTCATAGGGTTATCCTCTAATGTGGCGGATCGATTCTATATACCGGCAGTGCTCTGTTTTGGATTCGCATGGCTTGCCGGTTAACATGTTTTTTGAAAAGGCGCGGCGGCTATCGGCGTGATAGGTTATTTAACTACTAAAAATCTAACAATGACAACCATAGCGGCTATCTGGCCTACCCAGAAAAGGAACATCCACTTGATTATCTCAGACTTAAAATTGGCAATATCATTACGCAGCTTGCCTGATTCCTCAGTTATACGCTCGTTGACTTTGCCTATCTCAAGAGTAATGCGTTCGTTGACTTTGCCTATCTCAAGAGTAATGCGTTCGTTGACTTTGCCTATCTCAGTTCGTATCTCAAGCCGTAACTTGCTTGATTCTTCAACCAGCCGACGCTCAAACCGCTCTTCGGCTATAGCGATAGCGTCTTTCCTTGCCCCTATGTCGATGTCGTTTATTAGCAAGGCAAAGTCTTCGCTGGCTTCATCTCCCAGACGCTCTCTTATCGAACGCGGTATAGTTATTAAACTCATGCTTTTACAGTATCACATTAATGAAATCTTGTCAACTCAAATCGCACCCGATGAAATGCCGGTTTATGGAAACTGCGGCCTCCATCACAGAATAGCCGCCTGCCGCCGGGTCAACAACTATATCTCCTGTGCTTGTTACGGCCTCTATAAGCCTTGTTTGAAGCTTGATTGGCTTGCTATGAGTGTGATTGCGACCAACATTCTCAATTTTTTCACTCCAAATATCAGGAATATCGTGAATACGCCATACCCCTTTTGCCCTTGCCGGCCGTTTCTGAAATATCACCAGATATTCACAACGCCGCCTTGTGCGGTAGCCCATCCCCATGCGGCCTTTATCCCATGTTATCATATCGACAAGCTGCAAGCTCAAACCTTCAATAAAGGAATGAACTCCGCTGCAAACGATATATTTATCCACCCAAAGCATAAGATGGCCGCTCGGCATCAGGACGCGCTCCATATCTGTAAGAAAAGAGTGTATAATTTCTTCGGTCATTTGCGGCAGTAAGGCGCGGCCTTTTTGTCGTTCACCTTCGTTGCCGTAAGACTGCCTGTCAAGGATGCCGCGATATTGTGGATCGAAAAAGATAAGTGGGATGCTGTCGTTCTTTAACTTATTAAGCAGGTCGAGGCCGTCCATTTGCTGCCGTTCGTCCATCCTGAGGCCGGCGGCGATAAAATCTGCGGCAATAAAGTCTGGTTGAATAATCTCTCTCGTATGGGAAAAAACTGATTTATTTTTATCGGAGCAGCTGGCAGCGGCAGTATTTGTTACGTCAATCATTCAATATCTCCTTGTTTATTAAACATTGGTAAGGTTTTTCAGACGGTTGGTTCGAACTCTATCGTTATGTTGTTGATGATGTGCTGCCTATATCTCCCTTTATTGTCTCTACTCCAATTGAAACTTTTGAGTTTTCTCTTTTTTGGGGGTTCATATGTTATTGGCTCATCTTTCGTCAGCTGCCTTACTTCAGTATGAGAATAGTTATTGTCCAGCATGTCATGGCATGGTGTTGCCATTTCCTCAAAACGGGCAGTTTCTACTGTGAACGAGAAACAACCGTCTGTCATAAGGCCACCTTCACGTTTCTTTACATCTGCCGGTTGTGAAAACCGGCTCCAATTGCAGGAGAAATCAGGGAAAGAAACTGTTCCTAACTTTATCGTTTTTGATACTTCATGTACATGTTCTAATTGGTAACCCCGATAGAGCTTTTCGTCAGGGTTATAGTCAGAAGGTGTATATTTTGGAAGATGTTCACCATTAGCCATTGAAATATTTAATTGCGTCATCTAATAATGCAAAGTCGGTAATATCGCCAGAAACAATTATTTTTTTCTGAACATTATCGTTAACGAGATACCATGCCTCAAGGTTATTATAAACTTCAATGTTCAATGTTGCAGTTAGCGAGTCAAAGGCAATGAATACCCCTTCTTCCTTTGTGGGAGCTATTGCGCCAGGCACAATATCATATTTTTCGAAGATATGCTTGCAGATTTCAAATGCCTTTTCCTTGCTTGCAATGTTTGGCGGCTCTATGCCTTCTTCTGCCCAATCCGAAGGAAAAACAAGGCGATCAAATATCCTTGCTTCTATCTCATCAAGGACAGCCGCATCTTTGTCCGTGTCCGTAATCTGACATGTCTCATATCCAGGCTTGTCTTTAGCTTTGGTGATCACCACCTTCCCGTTTGAAAAGAGGGAAGGCATCAATATGTCTGCCGCGCTTTGTTCCTTCGGAAAATATTCAGTGCAACCATTCAGGTCGTAATCATACAAATGGTCATGTTGGGTATAAGTTTCCTGTGGAGTTGGATATGTCGATGACATACTATTTCCTCCTTGTCAATTTATCTACTAATTCTAAAGAATATTTGTAATTCTCTACAAGGGCCTGCGTGGCTTTTTCTACTGTTCTTGTCCCCTTGTAATCGAAATTCAACCGTAAGGTTTTATCATTTTCCACATAGTCATAAAATACATTCACCGAGCAGTCAACTAGCCCGAAGGTATGCCGAACAGACTTGCCAGTAAAGGTTAAACCCTCGTATATATCAATAATTTTATCATCTTGCTCAATCTCGTCTATCTTGAAATATTCACCCTGCTCAAGTTTAAAGACAAAGTTGCAGCCTGATGCAACAATGGGTGTGTGTGCTAATAGCTCGTAAATTCCCAGAGCCAACGCAGAAATGTATTGAAAAATCTCTTCGTTCATAACTTTGGGTGTGATCACAAGCCGCCCATTATTCGGATCAATAAGTATTTTCTCATAATTTATTCGGGGAACTGAAACAATAGTCGGATAAGGTACCTCCAATGAGAAGGCGTCAGGAATCTTCTCAGGGAAGTGCTTCTTAAGCCAATGGTGGTTAATAATAGCAGGATTCCATGACCCTATAACAATAAAACTTGACTGCTCCTCTGCTGGCACACTCATACTAATACTCTACTATTTTTCTACGCAGAAAATCAATTAATCAATTCAGGAAATCCCGCGCACCGCTATGTACGGTTTATCTATTATTTCCCACCGGGAAGCAGTGCGTTTTTCATCGCGTATAAGTACCACTTCAGATACTTGGGCGACCATTGAATTACTTTAAACCGCGACTGACCCTTCTCTCTGTCGTGCCAAACTGTCGGGACTTCGGCTATCGTAAACCCCGCAATGTGCGCCTTTACCACCAGCTCAAGGCCGATTTCAAAACCGCCGTCACTTTCTATTTCAAACGTCTCGATGACCTTCCTTCTGTATAATTTATAGCTGTTTGTTGCGTCGTGTGTGGGAAGCCCCGCTATAAATTTTAACGACAAGCCGGCCGCCCTCGACAGGTTTTTCTTTATAAACTGCCCGCCGGTCTGCCCGCCGCCTTTTACATACCTTGAGCCGCACACTATGTCGCAGCCCCCTTCTATCAACTTATACATCCTGTCAACATCGGCGTAATCGTCCGACATGTCCGCCATCGTTACCAGCAGGCAATCCCCTTCGGCAGTCTTTAAGCCCGTTTTGATTGCCCCGACGACGCCTCTTCCCTGATTTTTAAGAAACGTTACCGGATGCCCCCGTTCAATAAATTTCCTCGCCGCAGGGAGCGTGTCGTCCTCGTCGAAATCATAGACCAGATAAATTCTATGCGGGGTAATGACCTTCCCTTGTATTGCGGTCAGGACAGTGCCAATGTTCTGCCCCTCATTATATACGGGAATGACTATCGCAAGGGGTACTTCGCTCATCTGCTCCACTCATACAAAGATATTTTCATCATATGCCGCCTATCTCTATCTGTGCCTTAATCCACGGGATGACCTCATCGAGGGCGTCTTCAAGCGAGGTCGCGGCCTCAAATCCTAAGACCCTTTTCGCCTTATCCACATTGGGAACCCTCTTTTGCACGTCATATGTAAACGGTTCGTCGCATACGTATCTGAACGGTTTATCCGTATTTATCTTATTCCAGATCAACTCTGCAAGCTCAAGCACAGTGGTTGAGCGGTTAGTTGAGATATTAAAATCCTCGCCAACCGCCTTTGGACTTTCGATGCACAGACGAATTCCGCGCACGAGGTCGCCGGCATATGTGTAGTGCCTGACCTGATTTCCCTTGCCAAGTATGTGAAGCGGGTCCTGCCCCTTGAGCACCTTCTGCACAAGGTCAGGCACAACGTGGCTCATTGCAAGCCGTACGTTGCCGGAGAGGATTTCCCTTTCCACCTTCGCACGCTTTTCCCCTATGCCGACAGCGTTAAACGGCCTTATAATCGTATATGGCAGCTCATACTGCTCATGGGCGCCCTTTGCGAAGTACTCACAGGCCAGCTTTTGAAATCCATACGTGGACATCGGCGGAGGACACTTCATCTGCTCCCCCTCAGGGGTTGGATATGTAGTAGTGCTTTCAAACACCATGGAAGATGATATGACGTTTATCTTCTTTAGTTTCCTGTTTTGATATGCCCATATGGCCGCGTCAAATGCCGCCGCGGTTATTCTTTCGTTTTCGGCGATTAAATCGTAAGCCAGCTCGTGAAACAGCGAAATACCCCCAATTATGGCCGCAATCGCCACAATCTGATCACAGTCGATAAGCAGCTTTTTAAGCAGCTTAACATCCTTTGCGTCACCCTCGACGAAACGGTATCCGGGGTGAGTATCATATGATTTTTCCACCCTGCCGTATTTCGAGAAATTGTCTATCCCTACGACCTCATGACCGTGGTCTAAAAGCTCTTCTACAAGGTAACCGCCTACAAACCCGGCCGAACCGGTTACGAGAATCTTCATATTGTCTCCTTAATGTTATTTAGTCATTGCGCGTGCTAAGCGATTGTTTTATTTGTTCGACGGTTGTGGCCGCCGTGCCGACCTCCCCGACTACGATACCCGCGGCGTGATTAGCCGTAACGGCGGCGTCAGCCAGAGACGCCCCTGAGACATATGCCAGTGTAAACGCTGCTATTACCGTGTCTCCGGCACCCGTAACGTCATAGACCTCTTTTGCGGCCGTCGGGATATGATGGATTTCCTTATCGTAGAACAGGCTCATCCCCTCATCCCCGCGCGTTATTAAAACTGCGCCGCATTTAAGGTCCCTCAGGAGTTTAATGCCTGCCTTTTCCAGGGACTGCGTGTCGCGAATCGATATGCCTGCGCCCTCTGCCGCCTCTTTTTTATTTGGAGTTATCAGCGAGACCCCTTTATAATAATGAAAATGCCCTACCTTGGGGTCAACCGCCGCGAACAGCCCGCCCGCTGCCTTAGCCTGTTCCATCAGGAACTTTATAAGCTGCGGCGTTATCACGCCTTTTTTGTAGTCAGATATGATGACGCCGTCAAAGTGATTTATATTTGAGGCGATATAGCCGGTTATACTCCTCAGTGTTTTTGCGCTTATCGGCTCTCGCTGCTCTTTGTCAAAGCGCACTATCTGCTGGTTATTAGCAATCACGCGTGTCTTAACGGTCGTCGGGCGGCCGTCATTGAATACGCCGGCGATGTCAATCTTTTTCTCATTTAAGAGCGAGCGCATAATATCGGCCTTGTGCCCGGTGCCGATTATGCCGGCGAGCGAGACGCGCCCGCCCAGAGCCGCAATATTATTTGCCACATTTCCAGCCCCGCCGGGAAGATATGTCTCGTTCTGCACGTCAACTACCGGCACAGGGGCCTCGGGGGAAATCCTTTCGGCTTTACCCCAGACGAAGTGATCTAAAATAATATCTCCGATTACAAGAATGCGCTTGCCAGCGAAATTATCAAGTATTTTATTATAGTCCATAAGCTTACCGGAGTATGTCATTCCATAGAAAAGTAACACTACACAGCCTTTTATGTCAATAGGCAGTCTCAGGCAAAAGTGCCGATATGGGAATTTACCCCTGTAAATGTTAAGGCAATTCAGCGGTTATTGACAAAGAATCACCGAAAACCATAAAGTATTACTGTGTCAGGCGGTGTGAATGATTGTGCGGGTAGGCTCTATGCGGTTAGGCTCTGTTGCGGCTGGCCTTCAACTATCAGCGCGGTTGGCGGCAATGCCTGAGCTGTTCGGATATGGCTTCAGCCGGAAATTCCGGGCCGCTTTTTATCTGTTTCTCTCACTCATGCTTTGTTGCTCCTTTGCCTTCGGGCAGCTGCAGGACAACACTTCCCCAAACGCCCCATCTATAGAAATTTCCGATATCTCCACACCATATGACGGCAAAGTCACCCTGGCCGCCGCCGTTCATGACAAAAATGGTCATCCCGTTGCTGGATTGAAAAAAGACAGTTTTATGCTTCACGCCGATGGGAAACGAATCGCTGATTTCTCATTTAAACAGACATCGGAGGACCCCCTGTCAGTAATTATATTAGTCGATGTCAGCGGAAGCATGAAGGGGGTCCCAATAGTAGAGGCAAAAAAGGTTATTGCCCAATTCATGGGCTATCTCAAAGAAACCGACTATGTCTCCCTTGTAACCTTTGGCGCCGGTGTTAATAAAGTCATCGGGTTTACTAAAGACAAAGACATAATTAACAGCAAAGTGGATGAACTGCGCGCGAATGAAAATAAGACCGTGCTCTTTAAGTCAGTCACCGAGGGCCTTAAACAAATCGCCTCATCGCCAACGGCTAAGTCTGCCATTGTTTTGCTGACAGACAGTAAGGACGAACACAGCGGCATCGATGAGGCCGATGTTATCGCCGCCGTCAGGCAGTCCACCGTTCCGGTATATACTATAGCGCTGGGAAAGTATGAATATACCGGTTTCATGAAGAGAATTTCAGAAATAAGCGGCGGGCAGTTCTTTCTGTTTCCTAAATACGAGGACATTGCGCGCTTAGCGGGGGCGGCCACATCCAGGCTGAAGGCAATGTATATGTTTGAGTTTCCTTTCTCAGCGTCAAGCGGCAAATATACGGCGGCCATTAAGTTAAACTATGACGGCGTGGATATTTCCGCACAGAAAGAATTCACTGTCAATGTCCCTAAAGAAAGCGGGCAGCCCATTGCCTCTGCCCCGATTTATCCCCCCAAAGTGGACGAAGGGCGCCCCATCGGCAATGTGCTTTTATATCTGCTCACAGGACTATTGGTGGTCAGTATCATCCTGCTGCTTACACGAAGACCAAAGCCTCACGACGATAATCAATCGTCAGAGATTAAGGCCATGAGCGGCCAACTATCTGAGCAAATATCTGGCCAAATATCTGGCGTCTCGCGGCAAATAGAAGACGCCGCCGGTTCAATTAAAACTGTCATCGCCGATACGCAGCTCTCCCTGGCCGGTGTAGTTATAACCCAATCCGAACAGGGGTTTACCGGCATCGAGGCAGAACTCTCGGCATTCAAAGACGACATAGTTGAGATGAACTCGGCACTCAACGCCGCCCTCTCATCGGAGATTAAGGCCATGAGCGGTCAAATATCAGGGCAAATATCCGATAAAATATCAGCCGTCTCGCGGCAAATAGAGGGCGCCGTTACCGCCATGACTGACAGTGTAAACGGCCTGCGGCGTAATATCGAAGACGCCCTTCAATTGCAATACGAACGGGAGTTTGCCGACCTGAAGGCGGAAATCTCAGAACTTGAGGGCGTGGTCTCCGCGATTATATCAAAACAGATAGAGCACTCTGAGAACCAGTCATCGGATGCGGCGAATAGCCTCGCCGCCGCAATGTCAATAAATGAAAGTCTCTGCAAAGACAACATCGTGGCTATCGAAAAAATCGAACTCAGACTAAATGAAATCGACGTGTCGCTGACTAATATGGACACCGAGATCAAAAAATATGCCGCCGCGGAGGCAGAAAGCGGCACTGCTATCACAAATAAAATCAAGGCCGCAGAGGAAAAAATCGCTGGCATCCCGCGCCATATCGACGCCTCCATCGACGCCATGAAATACGGCATAGCCGCGCTCGTAAACACTATAATGGACATAGAGAAAGACCACAGGCTCTCACCCGGCCAGACATTTGATAAAATCGAAGGACGGATACTACAAATCGAAACCTCGATAACGGCGATGGCTGCCGAAATCAAGGCCGAAATCGGTAAGGCGGCTGCCCTGAAATCAGAGGACGGCGCGGCTCTGCCAAATAAAATCGATGAAATTGAAGAACTCCGGGCAATAGAAGACAAGATATCTGGCATATCGCGGCAGATGGAAGACGCGGTTTATGCCGTCAACGACAGCATAACCGGTATGGAACACAGAATAAGAGAGGTCTCCGCCGCCATGTATGGCAAGGAGATTGGAGGGATGAAAAAGGAAGTGGCCTCAGTAAGGGACGCACTGGCTGAGGTGATGAGGTTTCTGTTGGTTCTGAGCGAATAAAACCGAGGAGATATTAACCATGTACGATGCAGAGATAAGCCGAAGCAATCCAGGTTGTTTTCTATTTCTAATTGACCAAAGCGGCTCGATGAGCGACCCGTTCGGAGGCAGTCCGGCCATTTCAAAGAGCCATGGCGTTGCGGATACGATAAACAGACTAATCGCAAATCTGGTATTGAAATGCACAAAAGACGACGGCATTCGCGATTATTTCGAAGTAGGAGTTATAGGATATGGCAATCCCGAGGTAGCCCCCGCCTTCTCCGGCGTTTTTGCCGGACAGGAGCTTATCAAAGTCGGGGCGCTTGGCAACAATCCCCTGAGGATAGAGGAGCGTATGCAGCAGTTTCCCGCAGAGGGCGGCGGCACGGTGGAAAGACCCGTGAAATTCCCAATCTGGTTTGAGCCTGTGGCCAATAACGCTACCCCGATGTGCAAGGCCATTACATACGCCAAAACTATCCTCGAGTGCTGGACTGCCGCTCACCCGGACAGCTACCCGCCCATTGCCATCAACATCACAGACGGCGACTCCACAGACGGCAATCCCATCCCCTACGCGATGGACCTCTACAGGCTTGGCACAAATAACGGCAACGTCCTGTTCTTTAACTGCCACATATCTTCTCAAAAGGCAGTCCCCATACTCTATCCGGAAGCGGAGGCGGAGCTGCCGGACCTGTTTTGCAAGTCCCTGTTTGAGATGTCAAGTATGCTTCCCGAACCGATGATGCAGGCTGCGCAGAAAGAGGGTTATAATGTCCTGCCGCAGTCGCGGGGTTTTGGTTTTAACGCCGACCTTGTCTCCCTGATTAAATTCATAGACATTGGCACGAGGGTTGGGAATCTAAGATAGACACTGCCGATAATAAACCTGTTTGTGGACTTAGGGCCTATGGAATTCAAAAAAATGGCAGCCCGCCCGAGGACTACGAAGACGCGTATGGCTTTAACAAGGACGCCATGTGCGTTGCCGATGGGGCGACTGAGTCCATATTCTCCAGAGAATTTGCCAACATGCTGGTGGATTCGTTTATCTCCTCTTTGGCCTCTGAACAGTCCGGGTTAAGGCAGATAATGCAGACGGTTATTGAAAAGGCCGGTTCTCAGTGGAGCGAACTCCTGTTAACCAGGACGCTGCCGTGGTATGCGGAACTAAAGGCAGCCCAAGGCTCTCATGCCGCCTTCACCGGCATAAGGCTATCTCCAGCCTCTCCTCCCGCGTCAAAAAAACGGTTGTTTTTTCAAAAAGCCGCCTATCGATGGGAGGCCGTCGGCGTAGGCGATGTGTGCCTGATTATCGTCCGGGACGATGAGCTGATTAAGGCGTTTCCAGTTAAGAGCGCGGCTGAGTTTGACAACTCCCCCAATTTAATATCGAGCCTCGACGGCCCCGGCAATACTCACATCGAAACGACAAGCGGGGAATTAAGGCAGGGCGATACGGTGTTTCTCTTGTCTGACGCCCTTGCGGAGTGGTTTTACAAAAGCCACGAAAATGGTTTATTCCCATGGAAGACCCTCGGCAAGATAAACAGCGAGGTAAAATTCAGATTGTTAATAGAAAGGCTGAGGGCGGCAAAACAAATAAAAAACGACGACGCAACCGCCATATTCATTACACCGGGGAAACTGCCGCGATGAAATTCCCTCTGCCGCAGCAATACCAGCAGGCACTTCAGATGCCGCGCCTGTCTCTCTTCGATGCGGCACTGAGAGCTGGAAGCACAGAGCTTGATAAGATGGGTCTGCCGCGCGTAAGGTCAGGCAATTTCGCCTCTGTTTACAGAATATTTTCGGGAAGTGCCCCGTATGCAATCAAATGTTTCCTCAGCGCCCCCGATGACATACAAACGCGCTGGGAGCAGATATCAGACTGCCTGAATAGTATTAACTGCGATTATTTTCTGAAAATTCAGTACTTTGCCAGAGGGATAAGCGTCAACGGGCAGGTGTATCCTATACTAAAAATGCCGTGGCAGGACGGCATAACCCTGGACAAATACGCTGTTAACTGTGTTGCAAAACAGGACAAGCAAGGCATATTGGCCGTACGAGGGCAATTTCTCAATCTGTATAAGACGCTCCGGTCATACAAAATCGCCCACGGAGACCTTCAGCATGGAAACATATTAATTACGCCGGAGGGAAATCTTTGCCTCATTGATTACGACGGCCTCTACTGCCCCTCAACGACGCTCGATTGCAGCCACGAAACCGGACATCCTAACTATCAGCACCCAAAAAGAAAGGCCTGCCATTATAATGAACTCATAGATACGTTCTCTGCCGCTGTCATATTTACGGCCCTGACAGCGCTGGCGTATGATTTAACATTCTGGCAAAAATACTATAACGGTGACAATTTATTGTTTTGCGGCAGGGATTTTCTAAACACCAACCAATCGCCGCTATTCAGAAGCCTCGCCGCGGCAGGCGACGCGGAGGTAAAGACCCTGGCTGCCGCAATTGCCGCGTCATGTCTCTGTCCATACGAGAAACTGCCTGATTTCTCAGAGATGCTTGACGCCGCCGCAACAGGTGTTATAGAACCGCTGCCTCTTTCGACGCACGCATTGCCGCGAGAGAGGGAAGACCTGCCTGTGCAGTCAAGTGTCAAACAGAAAGACTGGATTCCTGCTTTCGCAGGAATGACAGATTTAATAAATTCCGCGGAAGAGGTTTGTGATCAACCCCCTTCCCACGCTTCCCCTCATAGCGACTTGTCACCGGACAAGGTCGTCTGCCCCAACTGTAACGCTCTTAATGAGCAGTCGGCGGCGCTGTGTATGTATTGCGGTTATCTGCTGTGCGCTCCAACGGACATGCCGCCTCCTGCGCCGCCAGACCAGCCCTCTCCTGAGCCGGTTACGGCTCAGTATGGTATATCCTTTGCCGCAAAGTTGAAATGGAGCCTGCTCTATTTTATCCTTTTTTCGCTCCTGCTTGCCGCCTACGACCAGACCGATAACAACCGCGCCATCCTGCAGAAGGCATTGGCATTCATCGAGGCCGGGAAAGACAGGCTGTCTGGCAGGATAAAGGGCAAAAGCGGTGAGATAGACAGGTATTCAAAAGTTATCGCCGCCTCCCCTCGCAACGCCACCGCGTATTTAAAGCGCGGGGATGCGTACATGAAGGCTGGAGCCGTTAACGAGGCCGCCTCCGACTATAAGACCGCCGCGGAGCTTGCCATTAACGCGGCTAATACCAGGTTGCACTCATATGAGTAAATTTGTCATTCCTGCGAAAGCAGGAATCCAGTTTTTAAGAGAATGCCTGAAAGACTGGGTTCAAGCTCGTACAGACTGTGTGATAATAGCCTTTAGACACAGTTCAGAAGCCGCCAACGAGCGGCAGCCCAAACTCAATGATAAAGCATGTGCGAGAACAGGGGTGAAGGGGGATTATCCCCCTTCGTCTTTAATCCTTATGCTGTTATAAGCCATAGATTCCCGCTCGTATGCGGGCATTGGCAGAAAATAAGCGGAGATGATATGGCAGATATGACAGTTGACAGGGAATGCCCTCCTCAAAAGAGATTATCTGTCAGGTGCGACCCGGTGTATGCGGCCATTTTATTATTAATTGTCCTTACACTTATAGTCTTTTTGCCAGTCAGGGGCAACGACTTTGTCAACTTCGACGACGACCTCTATGTCATCGATAATCCGCATGTAAACACGGGCCTGTCGGCAGGAAATATAAGATGGGCATTTACTTCCACCGAGTTCAGCAACTGGTTTCCCCTTACGTGGATTTCCCATATGCTCGATGTCAGCATGTTTGGTCTGCGTCCAGAGGGACATCACCTGAGTAACCTGTTTATTCATCTGGCCAATGTTATTGCCCTATTGTTTGTATTTCTCCGGCTTGGGGTTCCTCTTTGGCGATGCGTCTTTATAGCCGCGTTGTTTGCGGTACATCCCTTGCATGTGGAGAGTGTGGCGTGGGTTGCCGAGCGCAAGGAGGTGCTTGGAGGGTTCTTTTGGATGACCACGATTTTGGCATATACCGGCTATGTGAAAAGACCTTCGATTGCGCGTTATAGCGTCATGCTGGCCTGTTTTATATTAGGGCTTATGTCGAAATCCATGATTGTAACGCTGCCGTTTGTGTTGCTGCTGCTTGATTTCTGGCCGCTTGGGCGGCTTAGATTTGGAGATGCCGAAACGCCAATTTTGCGTGTGATTTCAGAGAAAATACCGCTGTTTATACTTTGTGCCGCAGTGGCAGCCCTTACCGTATTTGCCCAGGAGCAAAGCGGGGCAATCAAGACGCTTGAGCTGTTTCCCGTTGGGCACCGCCTGTTAAACGCGTTCATCTCTTATGTCAGATATGTTATTGATTTCATAGCGCCCTATGATTTGTCTGTGATGTATCCCCATGAGAAATCTATCTCAGTGCTGAAGGGGGCGGGGGCGGCTGCCCTTGCCGCCATTGCCACGGGATTAGTCCTCTGGAAGTCCAAAAAATTCCCGTATCTGTTTACCGGCTGGTTCTGGTTCATTGGAACTCTGATACCCGTTATTCAAATCGTCCAGACGGGGCTTCACTCGATGGCGGACAGATATACATATATCCCATATATCGGGCTATTTATCATAGCCGCGATGGGTGTGCCGCATTTGCTGAGAGGTTACGGGAGGGCGTGCGCGGCCCTCGGCCTGACAGCGGTGTCGATGTGCGCGTTTTTGTCAGTGAAACAATTAAGTTATTGGAAGGACTCTGTCAGCCTGTTTACACATGCCGCTGCCGTAACCAGGGATAACTACCTTGCGTATAATAATCTTGGGTGTGCGTTGACCCAAAAAGGTAGAGACGCCGAGGCCGGAGCCGCGTTTGAAAAGTCCTTCTCCATCTATCCCAACAGCGCCGTCATACACGTAAACGCGGCCAATCTGATGCTCTGGACGAACAGGAAAGACGAGGCAATAATACACTTCAGGACGGCAATAGCGCTTGACCCCGGCAACACCAGCGCTTATGTCGGGGCAGGGCTGGCGCTTCTGATGCTGAGCAGGCCCGGAGAGTCTATCCCCTATTTCGAGAAGGCGCTCCTGCTTGAGCCAAACCTCGCGGCGGCGGTTTCTTATCTCAATGCCGCAAAGGCACAAATTGTCCAGGGCAGCGCTGAAATAAGGCGGCAACATTAGCGACAGAGGCTGGACTATCTATACCGGAGGTTGGCCGGCGGCTATAATACCATACCGGCGCGTGTCGCAGTGGGGCTGCCGCCTTTGGCCGCAAGCCGGCCATTAACGAATACATACGCTATGCCCTCAGGGGCGCTCCAGGGGGAGGCGTACTCTGAGGTATCTCTGATTGTCCTTTCATCGAAGAGCGTTATGTCGGCATATGCGTTTTCCCTGAGCACACCGCGGTCTTTTAATCCGAAGGTCTGTGCAGGCAGCATTGTAATCTTTCTTATTGCCTCGGGCAGGGGTATGAGGCCCTCTGAGAGGACATACTTGCTTAAATACCTGGGGAAACTACCAAAGCCGCGCGGGTGGGGTTTTCCTGAATTATTGCCGTTTCCATTATGCCCGGCAACCGGTCTTGCGGAGCTGTCCGACCCAACCATACAAACTGGCATAGACAGTATGCGCCTCAGGTTATCCTCGTTCATCGAAAAAAATATGGCATCCACATGAAGCCGCTCTTCTACTAGCAGGTCAATGGCGAAGTCTATGGGGCTGGCACCTTTCGTAGAGGCGGCATCGGCGATACTCATGCCTTCCAGATGCCGGTTCTTTTCAGTTGTTACCGCGGACACCAGGACGCCTTTCCAATAGCTGTCATTGTCGCGAAAGGCGGCAGTCTCCGCCTTGATTTGTTTTAATAAGCCATGATTTGACAACCGTGCCAGCTCAGCCGCATCTCCCCCTTCATATGTCCACGAGGGGAGCGCCGTATCGAGCGATGTCTGAGAGGCAGTATATGGGTAGCGGTCACAGGTGACCTTCACTCCCTCAGAGACGGCCGTTTCTATCGAACTGACGACGGCGTCAATTTTGTGCCAATTCTGTTTGCCGGCGGTCTTCAGGTGCGAGATATGAACCTTTATGCCGGTCTGTCTTCCAATTTCAATAGTGTCTTCGATAGACTCGATGAGGGCGTCGCTTTCGCTTCTCATGTGGGTTGCGTAAATCAGCGGGGAAACGCCTGAGAGCTTTATCAGTTCGACAAGTTCGGCGTTTGTCGAGAACACGCCGGGGGAGTATATCAGGCCGGTGGAAAGGCCGATAGAGCCGTGGGCAACGCTCTCCCTCAGAAGGGCCGCCATCGCCGCCAAATCGGCGCTCTCAGCCTCCTGGTTCTTGTATCCAAGCACGGAGCCGCGAATGTTTCCCTGCCCGGTAAGGGTAGAAAAATTTATCGCCGGCCTGGCCTCGGAAAGAACTTCCTTATACTCTCTGAATGTATGCCATCTCTTTTGCACCTTATGAAGAAGGAATTCCTTCTCCAGCTGCTGTTCGGCATCATTATAGATTGGTGCCGCTGAAAACCCGCAATTGCCGTTTATCTCTGTCGTTACGCCCTGGAGGAGCTTGGAGTCCGCCTCCGGGTGAGTGGTAAGGCTGAATTCCGAATGGCTGTGTACATCGATAAAGCCCGGTGCGGCAATAAGCCCGCCGGCCTCTATGGTGAGTTCGGCGCTGTCGTTTACACCTTCGGCAACGACGGCTATCTTTGCGCTGAGAACTCCGATATCAGCCTTGTAAGGCGCCCTTCCGGTGCCGTCATAGATGAGTGCGTTCTTAATTAATACGTCTAACATAGCTCTCCTTTTCATTATTAGTAAGCGTTAATTCGCCAAAAACTTTCTCCGGCGAATGGATAATCTCTCCAAGCAGGGGTATGAACAGAGACGTCGAAAGCCGCGCCTTGTTTATAAGACCGGAGGTATTACACGCCGCGGCCTTCTCCCTGAATTCACTCTTAAGTCTCAGCACAATCGCCGGTACGGCCGCTAAGGCCATCCCCGCAATTTCAACAAAATCCCCCACCGGCGATTTTCCCGGTGATTTTTTCAACGTGGGCAGCATCCGGCTTAACCCTGCAATCATATCCACAGCGCTTGTGGTAAGCATGAGGATTTTCGCCCCGGCTATCATAAGAAATACCCTCGCTGTCTTGACAATCGCATCGTTAAGGCCCTCATGGGTTATGTCTATGCCCATATAAGACACAATAACCCTGCCTCCGGTAAAAAACAGGCCGCTCATAAACGTCACAATCAGGAATATGGAAATCGGCACAATACCCCGGCGAATTGCCTTGTCGGGATATAAGAAGAAAAAACATGCGGCGGCCGCGGTGGAAATCAGGAGAATGGTTATATCCTTAGTTAAGAATACAGCCGCGATAAAAATTACGTATAGGGCAATCTTGAATTCAGGCGAGAATTTCATTTCTTATGTACCGCTGCCCTGGCGTACTGATTTGAGTCAGGCAATGAGGATACGTATTTATTAATGCCGGCGGCGATGGCCTCGGCTATATGTTCCTTGTACGCCTCAGTGGTAAGCAGCCGTTCTTCTGTATGGTTGGTAATATATGATACCTCAACAAGGGCTGACGGCATGGATGCCCCGACTAAGACATAGAACAATGCCTGTTTGACGCCGTGGTCGGTTATACCCCTGTAGGTTTTACCAAGTTTGGCGATCATGGACTTCTGAACATAATGGGCGAGGCGCAGCGACTCATCGCGCTTGCTCTCGCGCGCCAACGACGCCAGAATGAGGCTCAGGTCGGACTGAACCTCTTTCATCTGCTTTATGGAGATGGCGTTTTCGCGGGCAGCTACGCGAAGGGCCTCGTCGGAGTTGGAAAAGTTCAGAAAGTATGTCTCTATTCCCTTCAGAGACGGCGAGTTGTTTGCGTTAGCATGAACGGAGACAAACATGTCTGCCCTTTTGGCGTTGGCGATAGCGGTGCGCTCGTCCAGGGAGATAAATTTGTCCTCTGAGCGGGTCATATATACCTCAAAATAATACTTTTCCCTGAGTATCCTTGCAAGCTGGAGGGAAATATCGAGGACAACGTCCTTTTCTTTGAGGCCGCTTTTGCTCATAGCACCGGGGTCGTGCCCGCCGTGCCCGGGGTCTATGACTATTATTTTTCTGCCTATCAGGGCCTCGCCTTGCTGTACGCCTTTTTCTTTGGCCTTGTGACTGCCTTCGATGCCTGATTCTTTAGGATGTTCCAGTGGCCTGACTGTAGCTTTAGCGGTTATATCGGGTTCTTTGGTTAGTTCTGTGGAATCTTTGGCTTTAGCTGCCGCATCGATAGGCTTATAAGGATTTTCCTTTTCAAAGGGTTCAGCTTTTTCGACCTTTTCAGTAGTTTCGACCTTTTCAGGCTTTATTGTTTCAGTGTTTTCAATCTTTTCGACTTTTTCGGTATTTTCAGTTGCCGGGGGTATATCCCTCACCCCGTATATATCAACTACTACTCTGTCGGGGTTGGCCAATGTAAAAATCCTGTAGTCCTCGTAATTGTCGAGGTCCATTACTACCCGGACAGTGTCCTTGTCGAACTGTCCGACGCGAATCTTCCTGACGAGGGAGTTATCCACATCTATTGTCTTCTTTATAAAAGACAGTGCCGAGGCATGTTCAAGATCAAAATATATTTTTTTGCTGTCTTTCAGCTCTCCTTTTTTTAACTTTGTGAAAGAAACAAGATCAATGACGATGCGCACATACTCCTTCGAGGCAAAATAACGAATATCCTTTATCTCAGTCAGAGGTGTTATGGCGGCGTGTGATATGCCATGATAAAATCCAATGGCTGCGCATACCAATAAAATTACAAGAAAGAAGCGGCGGCTCATCAGACCGCTTTGACCCCCTTAAGGGACGGCAGCCCGTCCAGAATAGTCTTCTCGACCCAATTTTTCATCGTAAGGCCAGACATCGGGCACTTCTCGCATGAACCCAGGAGCTTTACGTACAGTACATCGTCCTTTACCGCGAGGACTTCGATGCCGCCGCCTTCGGACCTGAGCCTTTCCCTCACCTTTTCTATAACCTTATCAAGTGCCTCGTTATCCATATTCCCGCAACCGGCTCCCTTATTATTATATCATAATAACATACCACTTCTCTAATACACATATCGGCGAGCCGCACTATTATCTTTAGGAAGGGCAAGGGAATGATTGTCAATATCTGTTCCAACAGCCCGGTTGCCGCTCCCCCCTGTGGGATTATCTGCGGCTCGCGTTATTTTGTACCTACTATTTTCCAGTTAGTATCGATAATGCTCGTCAGCTCTCTGACGCTTTTTACTGTTGTACCATTCATAAACCATATGACGTTGTAACCGTATGTCTTGTGCCTCCAGAGTATGTCTGGCTTACCGTCGCCATCGAAATCGGCTACGCCTCCAATCTCCCAATTGACGTCTGCAACGTAAGGCAATGAGCCAATTTCGGCGATTGTTGCCCCGCTCATAAACCAGTAGGCGTTGTATCCGTATAGTTTATGTCTCCAGATTATGGTCGTTGAGTTGTCGCCTTTGAAGTCTCCCGTGCCCACTATCATCCAGTTTGTGTCGGATAGCGTGGGCAATGACGTTGTGGTTTTGGGAGTGATACCGCTCATGTGCCACACGACGTTTTCACCGGTCACACTTCTCCACAGTATGTCTGTGTTACCAGTACCACTGAAATTCCCCGTGCCCATAATCGACCAGTTTGTGTCAGTTACAGAGGGCAGCCATTGTTCGGATGTGACCACTCCCGCGTTCAGATGCCATACGACATTGTCGCCGTATGTCTTGTGTCTCCAGATTATGTCGGTTTCGACACCGCTTCCGAAATCCCCGACACCAACTAATTCCCAATTGAGATCGGTAACAATTGGTAAATTTGTATTGGGAATTGTGGTGTTGTCGCATATGGAGTTTTCACCTGTAGAGTAATTTCTCCAGATTATGGATGCCATGCCCTCTCCGAAGAAATCGCCTTTAATAACTGTTCCAGATGTAAAGGTTGCAGTTACAGTCACACCAGTAGTTGAACTCACCACACATGTCCCCGTACCTGAACAGGTGCCGCCTGACCAACCTGCGAAGCGTGAGCCAGGGGCCGCCGTTGCGGTCAGGGTGGTTGAGATTGGCGGACTATATGACGCCGAGCAAGTGCTGCCACAGTTGATTTTACTATCTGAGCTTGTTACTGTGCCGCTGCCTTTCCCGGTCTTTGAAATTGCCAAATTAATATAGTCAGTACTGGTCCACGTATTGGCGATAGTGCAGGTGATGGTGTTACCCGCGTCAGCCGATGTGATCGTCAGCTTATTGCCAACTAACGTGCCGCCGCCACTGCAGCTGTAACCTGCCGTGTATCCCGTCGGCCCTGTCTCTGTCAGCGTATAAATACCCAATGGCGCATTGGAGGCCGACACCGGCGCTGTACCAGTTATAACCATCGGGCCAGTCGATGAGTCGCCGGTTGCCGTCAGCATGAAGTCGCTCGCAGCCGCTGTACCGCCGCCCGTGTTGACCACTGACTTTAGCAAGCCCAGCTTCACCGAAGTATCGGGTGTCCAGGCGTTGGCGATAGTGCAGGTGATAGTGTTACCCGCGTCAGCCGATGTGATTATCAGTTTATTGCCAACCAACGTACCGCCGCCACTGCAGCTGTACGCAGCAGTGTATCCGGTTGGCCCGGTCTCCGTAAGCGTATAGACACCCAACGGCACATTGGAGGCCGACACCGGCGTTGTACCTGTTATTACCATAGGGCCGGTCGATATGTTGCCGGTTGCCGTCAGCATGAACTGTCCCGCAGTTGCCGTTCCGCCTCCGGTGTTGTTCACCGTCTTCAGCAGACGCATACTGGCCGTAGAAGTCGGCGTTGGTGCAACAGTAGTAGTAGTCGTCGTTGGTGCGGCAGTAGTTGTCGTAGAGGTAGTCGAAACAGAAGTAGTAGTCGTCGTTGGTGCGGCAGTAGTTGTCGTAGAGGTAGTCGAAATAGAAGTAGTAGTCGTCGTTGGTGCGGCAGTAGTTGTCGTAGAGGTAGTCGAAATAGAAGTAGTTGTCGTCGTTGGTGCGGCAGTAGTTGTCGTAGAGGTAGTCGAAACAGAAGTAGTAGTCGTCGTTGGTGCGGCAGTAGTTGTCGTAGAGGTAGTCGAAATAGAAGTAGTTGTCGTCGTTGGTGCAGCAGTAGTTGTCGTAGAAGTAGTCGTTGCAGAAGTAGTTGTCGTCGTTGGTGTGGCGCAAGCAGTGGGGACAGTAATCGTATCTGCATCTATCGTAACCGTCCCGCCGGATGCCATTAGTCTTCCTGTCACGGTTGAAAGGTGTCCTATTGTGATACCGGCATTATCAATTATAGTTCCCGAAAATGTAGAGTTTGCTCCAAGTGTAGTGGCTGCGCCGGGTGCCCAAAATACATTGTCAGCACATGCACCATTATCCAGGGAAACGACAGAATCGTCTGCCGTATTAAGCGCAGTCGATCTGAAGATGTAAACGCCGTCGCCGTGGAGGTGAACTGTCGTGCCTATATTCAATGCGCCGGTGCTGACATAACAACCAGGAGGTATGACCCCAGTGGTACCACCATCGATAGATACCAAACTCAGATCAACCGCGGCCCCGATAGATGTGCAGGATTGGCCATTCAGGGCCGCCAGGGCGGTGGCTTGATCCGATATTTGTGTTGTACAAGGCTCGATGGCCGTACCGGTAATTGTTATAGGTGGCGTATCGGGCCCTGTAGTGTAACAGACATTTCCGTTGATAATGGTGTATGGCGAGAAGTTGGAATTGGTAAAAGTTTTGGAAACGATGCCGTATGTGCCGTTCGATAAAAGGTCTGGTGCCGTAGCGGCCAATGCCGGGGACACCCCTCCTGTAAGCGCAACAAATACCATGCTTGCCAAAAGGCTCAAGCCCATCATCAGGTAATTTATTTTTCTTATGTAAAACATATTTGCCATTATTATAGGTTGAGGTGGTACAGGCGCCCCGTACAGGGGCGCCTCCGCTGCTCGCGTTATTTTGTACCTACTATTTTCCAGTTAGTATCAGCAATTACCGCAAGCTCTGCGATGTTCGTTACTGATATGCCATTCATAAACCATATCACGTTGTAACCATATATCTTGTGTCTCCAGAGTATGTCTGGCTTACCATCGCCATTGTAATCAGCGACGCCTACAATCTCCCAATTGACGTCTGTAACGGAAGGCAATAAGCCAATCGCGGTTATTGTTGGCCCGCTCATATACCAGTAGGCGTTGTAACCGTATTGTTTATGTCTCCAGATTATGGTCGTTGAGTTGTCGCCTTTAAAGTCTCCCGTGCCCACTATCATCCAGTTTGTGTCGGATAGCGTGGGTAATGACGTTGCGGTTTGGAGCGTGAGACCGTTCATGTGCCACACGACGTTTTCACCAGCGGCACTTCTCCACAGTATATCGGTGTAGCCGGTGCCACTGAAATTCGCCGTGGCCACAATCGACCAGTTTGTGTCAGATACAGTGGGCAGCCATTCTTCCGAAGTGACCGTTCCCGCACTCAGATGCCATACGACATTGTAACCGTAGGTCTTGTGTCTCCAGAGCATGTCGGTTTCAACACCGCTTCCGAAATTCCCTACACCGACTATTTCCCAATTGGGATCGGTAACAACTGGCAGCTGTGACCCGGGATCTGCTGATACCCAAGTATGGGTGGCATTGTCCCACATGCCGTTTTCACCTGTAGAGTAATTTCTCCAGAGTATGCCTGCCACGCCCTCTCCGTAGAAATCGCCCTTAATAATCCCACCAGAGATAAAGTTTGCCGATATAGTCACACCGGTACTTGAACTCACCGCGCATGTCCCCGTACCTGAACAGCTGCCGCCGGACCATCCTGCGAAGGTTGAGCCAGAGGCTGGCGTTGCGGTCAGCGTGGTTGAGATCGGTGGTGTATATGACGCCGAGCAAGTGCCGCCACAGCTGATTTTACTATCGGAGCTTGTTACTGTGCCGCTGCCTGTCCCGGTCTTTGAAATTGCCAAAACAACTTTACCAGCTGTTGTCCATAAATTTGAGATTGTGCAGGTTATGGTCTTGCCCGCGTCGGCCGATGTGATAGTCAACTTATTACTGGACAACGTACCGCCACCAGTGCAGCTGTAACTGGCCGTGTATCCGGTCGGCCCTGTTTCAGTCAGCGTGTAGACACCTACCGGTGCATTGGAGGCCGGCACCGGCGATGTACCAGTTATAACCATAGGGCCCGTCGAGGAGTCGCCGGTTGCCGTCAGTATGAACTGTCCTGCCGTTGCCGTACCGCCGCCTGTGTTGACCACTGATTTCACCAAGCCAAGCTTCACCCCGGTACTATTTGATGTCCACGTATTTATGATTGTGCAGGAGATGACACTGCCCGCGTCAGCCGATGTGATAGTCAACTTATTACCGGACAACGTACCGCCGCCACTGCAGCTGTAACTAGGCGTGTATCCGGTTGGTCCTGTCTCTGTAAGCGCATAGACGCCCAACGGTGCAATGGCCGCCGCCACAGGCGATATGCCAGTTATAACCATAGGGCCCGTCGAGGAGTCGCCGGTTGCCGTCAGCGTGAACTTGCTCGTAGTCGCCGTACCTCCGCCCGTGTTGACCACTGACTTCAGCAGGGCTAGCCCCACCGCACCAGTCGGTGTCCACGTATTGGCGATTGTGCAGGAGATGGTCTTGCCCGCGTCAGCCGATGTGATGGTCAACTTATTACCAACCAACGTGCCGCCGCCACTGCAGCTGTACGCAGCCGTGTATCCGGTCGGCCCGGTCTCTGTAAGCGCATAGACACCCACCGGTGCATTGGTGGCCGCCACCGGCGTCGTACCAGTTATAACCATAGGGCCGGTCGAGGAGTCGCCGGTTGCCGTCAGCGTGAACTGCCCCACCGTCGCCGCACCTCCGCCCGTGTTGCTCACTGTATTCAGCAACCCCAGTTTCACCGCGGTACTCGGGTTGTACGTATTTGCGATTGTGCAGGTAATGGTCTTGCCCGCGTCAGCCGATGTGATAATCAACTTATTACCGGACAACGCACCGCCGCCGCTGCAACTATAGCTAGCCGTGTATCCGGCCGGCCCTGCCTCCGTAAGCGTATAGACACCTACCGGTGCATTGGTGGCCGTCACCGGCGTCGTACCAGTTATAACCATTGATCCGGTCGATGAGTCGCCGGTTGCCGTCAGTATGAACTGCCCCACCGTCGCTGTCCCGCCGCCGGTGTTGCTCACTGTCTTCAGCAAGCCCAGCTTCACCTGATTAGCATCCGTGGTCCACGTATTTATGATTGTGCAGGAGATGACACTGCCTGAGTCAGCCGATGAGATGGTCAACTTATTACCAACCAGGGTGCCGCCATTGCAGCTGTACGTAGCCGTGTATCCAATCGGCCCGGTCTCCGTCAGCGCATAGACGCCTAACGGTGCAATGGCCGCCGCCACCGGCGATATACCAGTTATAACCATAGGGCCGGTCGTTGAGTCGCCGGTTGCCGTCACCATGAAGTCGCTTGTAGTCGCCGTACCTCCGCCCGTGTTGACCACTGACGTCAGCAGGCCTAGCCCCACCGCTCCAGTCGTGGAGGTGTACGTATTAGTGACTGTGCAAGTGATGGTCTTATCCGCATCGGCCGATGTGATGGTCAACTTATTGCCAACCAATGTGCCGCCGCCGGTGCAGCTGTACGCAGCCGTGTATCCGGTCGGCCCGGTCTCCGTCAGCGCATAGATACCCACCGGTGCATTGGAGGCTGCCACCGGCGTTGTACCAGTTATAACCGTCGGTCCGGTCGTTGAGTCGCCGGTTGCCGTCAGCGTGAACTGCCCCGCAGTCGCCGTACCGCCTGTTACCGTCTTTAGCAGACCCAGGTTGGTCGCGCCGCCAGGTGAATACGTATTGGTGATTGTACAGGTGATGGTCTTGCCCGCGTCAGCCGCTGTGGTCGTCAACCTGTTGCCAACCAATGTGCCGCCGCCGCTGCAGTTGTACGCAGACGTGTATCCTGTCGGCCCGGTCTCTGTCAGTGTATAGACGCCAGGAGGTGCATTAGTAGCCGCCACCGGCGATACACCTGAGATCACCGTTGGTCCTGTCGCTGAGTTGCCGGTTGCCGTCAGCATAAACTGCCCTACCGTCGCCGTACCTTCAGTGCCGTTGTTCAATATCTTTACCAGGCCAATATTGGCCGAAAGACCGCCGTTCGATGTGTTGGCGATTGTGCAGGTGATGGTATTGCCCACATCCGCCGATGTAATCGTCAATTTATTACCAACCAACGTACCGCCGCCAGTGCAGCTGTACGCTGGGGTGTATCCGGTCGGGCCTGTCTCCGACAGCGTATAGACGCCGGCCGGTGCTGCAACAGCCGTAACCGGGGCTGTACCTGAGATCGTCGTTGGTCCTGTCGATGAGTCGCCGGTTGCCGTCAGCGTGAACTGCCCCGCAGTCGCCGTACCGCCGCTCACCGTCTTCGCCAACGCCAGATGTGCCGTGGCCGCTGAGCAGGAAGCAGGGACAGTAATCGTATCTGAATCTATCGTAATTGTCCCGCCAGTCGCCAATAATCTTCCTGTGATGAGGGAATTTGCCCCTATCGTTATACCAGCATTATCGATGATGGTTCCCGAAAACTTAGAGTTTGCCGCAAGTGTCGTAGCGGCGCTTGGTGCCCAAAATACATTGTTAGCGCATGCGCCATTATCCAGGAAAACGGTGGAATTGGACGCTGTTCCAAGCGCCGCCGATCTGAATACATAAACTCCGGCGCCATTGAGGTGAACTACTGAGCCTATATTTATTGCCCCGGTGCTGTAATAACATCCAGGGGGGATTACCCCTGGGGTACCACCCCCAATAGATACAGCACCAAGATCGACCGCAGCCCCGATAGCTGTACAGGCCTGGCCATTCAGTGTCGCCAGTGCAGAGGATTGATCCGTTACTTGTGTTCCGCCGCAAGGCACAAGTGAGGTGTGATGTCAATAGTGGACACCAATTCATTTATGCCGCAGCCCTTTTTTCATAGAACTGTTTTTCATAAGTGGCTGGGGATAGGAATCCGAGCCGAGCCTGAGTTCTCTGATGGTTATAGA
>JADFYO010000053.1 GCA_015233015.1 Nitrospirota bacterium
GGAAAATCAAGAAGTCGAACATGAACTCAGTTGTGCTGCTGCAAACATTGACCGACGCGAACTGGAAAATCGTGGGCACGGGGGATTTCTACGGCGACGGCAATACCGAAATCCTCTGGCGGCACGCCTCTTACGGCTATAACGCCCTGTGGCACATGAACGGTGACAGCGTAAGTAGTACGGAGTACTTGCCGACGTTGGCTGATACGGACTGGGAAATCGTCGGCACAGGAGATTTCAACGGCGATGGCATTACAGATATAATATGGCGTCACAAGACCTCCGGCCAAAACATCATATGGCTGATGAACGGCACATATGTAACAGATTATATAGCACTTCCTACGCTTGCAGACACGAACTGGGAAATCGTCGCACCTAAGTAACTCTATAATGGGAGGGGGAAACGCCCCCTCCCATCTTCCACTCCAAGTCAAACGCATTAATGGACTAAGACATTGAGGGCGCTGCCCTCAAACTCCCGCAAGGAGGCTTGCCTCCTTGACCTCTTCTTTCTTACGCAGGTATGATATACATCATAGCGCGCCGCAGGGGCGGCTTGTACAATAATTCTCAAAGACCTGTATACCGGAGGACTTATGAACTTAAATAGGGTAGGGCTGAACACAACGCAGCCTTTGGTGCGTCTTATTATCATAGCAGCCGTCTTGTTCGGGTTTTTAACATATGGCAACGCAGGTGATATATACACGCTTTCCATTGCGCATATCAATGACACGCACGGCCATCTTGAGCCTTCCAGCGTTCCTGTAACATATAATTCACATTCTTTCACCGTGCGCGCGGGTGGGTTTCCATGGCTTAACGCAGCCGTTGGCGCCATTAGGGCGTCTCATCCGAACTTTTTGTTCCTTCATGCGGGGGATGTGTTTACCGGGACGGTCTATTTCTCGAAATACCATGGTCTTGCCGATGTGGATTTCCTTAACTCGATTCTGCTGGACGCAATGACCCCGGGGAATCACGAATTCGACAGGGGACCTGCCGTCTTTGCCGAATTTATCAAAAAGGCGTCTTTTCCTGTCATATCGGCAAACATCGAACTCTCCACGCGCTCGCCACTCCACGGTCTGATTAAACCCTATACGATTATAGAAAAAAATGGCCGCAAAATAGGCATCATCGGTCTTACCACCACAGAGACGCCGTCGATTTCCAAGCCAGGGAAATCAGTAAAGTTCAACGATATTATAAAATCCGCGAAGGTCTCTGTCACGGCGCTCAACCGTCAGGGTGTAAACATAATCATTATACTCTCACACGTTGGGTATGAAAATGACCTCATACTTGCCCGCTCAGTACCGGGCGTTGACGTTATCGTAGGCGGACATTCTCATACGCTTCTGGGGGATGATACTCTTAGCCAGACGGGGCTTCGCCCTGTTGGGCCTTACCCGACAGAGGTACACGGCACAGACAACTCTACGGTGCTCGTCGTTACGGCATGGGAGTTTGGAAAGCTGCTTGGCCTTATCGATATCGACTTCGATGCAGACGGCAGGATTGTCTCTTATCGGGGGGGCCAGATGGTTATCCTCCCTGATGAACCGGCTAATACGCCTGAGAAGGCAGAGTTTTACGAAGCGGTTGCAAACGGCAAGGTTGTATCAAACCCGCGTTTTCAGATTGTTAAGGCTGACCCTGCGGCGGCGCTGAAACTCGATAACTATACCGCTCCGATTAAGGAGTTTATGAACGAGACAGTTTCCTATGCAGAAGAGCCTCTTACGCGCGCGAATAACCAGGGGCCAGGACCAATTATTACTGACAGTATGCTCTCGAAGACAGCAGCCAGTGGGGCAGTTATCGCAGTTATGAACTCTGGCGGTGTTCGTACAGACTTGCCAAAAGGTAATCTCTCAATTGCCGGCGCTTATTCCCTCATGCCCTTTAACAATACGATATATGTCCTTAAACTC
The DNA here is from genome assembly GCA_015233015.1 of Nitrospirota bacterium. Taxonomy (GTDB): domain Bacteria; phylum Nitrospirota; class Thermodesulfovibrionia; order Thermodesulfovibrionales; family Magnetobacteriaceae; genus Magnetominusculus. Next base: position 1,941 of record JADFYO010000053.1, read on the forward strand.
AAAGGGTATCAGATAAAAGACGCCATAGAGTCAACCATAGAGTTTCAGATAAATAAGATGAAAAAGCCGCCCTTCATATACGCCTCCGGTCTTAGTCTTACGATGGACATGTCAAAGCCAAAGGGACGGCGCGTCGAAGGTATGAAAATAAAGACACGGGGCACAGAGACATCCATGCCTGTTAAAATGGATTCCTACTACAAAATCGCCGTAAGCGAATATCTGGCAAAAGGGGGCGACGGTTTTATGGCGTCACAGGGGACTGAAGCCGTTTCCCCGTTGAAGGCGGCAAGTTTTGCCGTCGATACGGGATTCATTGACTCCGAGGTCTTTATAGAATATATAAAGTCGCTGAAAAGACTGAAAAATACGGTTGAGCAGAGGATTCATATGGTCGAGTGATACAACTTTATCTCAAGGCGCGGTGTACCGGAGACTGAGGTAAACTCACGTCTCCTAACACCCCCCCTCTTAGAGAGGTATATCTTAAGTCAACTGAAAAAAGTGGTCTTAACAATGGGGTCCACTTTAATATGTAACTGATATGTAACATTAAGTATGTTATACTGCACCAAGACAGCGGAACGAGGAATATAGTGGGCGAGGTGGAGGACGTGGCGATTTGCATGGTGCCAGATGTGCGGCTGTTTCGCGCGGTCATACATACATATATACATAAACAAGGCTTTCGCTTTGCCTTACTATCCTGGCTATACCCATACCGGCTGTCATGACCAAAAACTAATAATTGGGGGAGAGGAGCGCTATGAAAGTACAAACACGTCTTACATATAGTCACGGTATCATGCTATTAACGTCTATCATCATCTGTATTACTGCTGTCTCGATGTGTCGTTCATTCCTCGATATGATACATGACATAGTTAGTCAAAGATATGTCAAGACGATATACTTAGATAACATAGCTGCTGCTGTTACTGGCATTGATTTAACAATAAACAGATTACTTATTGTTAATGGCAATGGCGCTAAAGAATTAGAAATAATTGATAAATACAAAAGGGCTATAGTAGAAAATATAAGCAAAATTGAGCCTCTTGTCAATAGTGATAAAGGTAAGCTGCTTCTGAAGAAGATAATAGATACTCAGGATGATTATTTTTCGGCTGTGAGAGAACAAAGTAGTGCCGTTTCCTTGGCTAATTCAATTGAATCAAAAAGGGCGATACTCGATAAACAAGATAAAAACTCGGCTCTATTCACGCAGGTTGTCGCTGATCTTACTGACCATCAAACAAATGTGATGAAAGAAAGCGAATCCGATTCAAAGCGTGAATATCACAAGTTCATAGTTATTGCTGTATCTGCGACTGTAGGATTAATGATTATCAGCCTTTTATTTGGAATAAAGGTGATACGCTCAATTGCTGCTGAATTAGGTGCTGAACCAGGAGATATTAGTAAGATATTAGAGAACATCTCACAAGGCAATTATCATATAGACTATGAACTGCTGAGAGACAAAAACCAAAGAGGAATAGTTAAATATATAAGTGCATTGTTGGATGAACTGAGGGACAGAGACGGCCTTGTGCAGTCAGAGCTTGCGTTAGGACGGCAATTAGAAGAGACTGTTTATGAGCTAAAAAGGAAAGATCTGTTACAAGATACCATAAAATGTGTTTTGGAAATATCTTTAGAACAGGTTCCAATTAAAACTAAACTGGAAAGAGTTTTAGATATTGTCGTCTCTATTCCTGGAATAAGCATTGAAAATAAAGGATGTATTCACCTAAAAGCAGAAAACTCAGACGAATTAATAATGGTTGCGCAAAGAAATCTGCCCGAGGCTCTATTAATTCAATGTGCGCGATTAAAATATGGACAATGCCTGTGTGGTATTGCCGCCAGCACAAGCAGAATAATTTTCTCCAATAAGCTTGACGATTTACATAGTGTCAGGTTTGAAGGGATGCATGAACATGGACATTACTGCATTCCCATAAAATACGTCAATACTATATTAGGCGTATTATGTCTCTACGTTAAACATAATCACGAAAGAAATAAATTGGAAGAGGATGCCTTCATTGCTATAACTAACTCGATTGCAACCATTATCGAACATGGAAGAAATGAGGAGGCTATCAAGCGAATCAGTAAGTTTACTCAAACAGTCATTAATAGCGTAAATGACGCAATCACGGTGATAGACGTTAAGGATTTAAGCATTGTCAGCACTAATAACGCCTTCCTGAGAGAGTATAAACTAATAGATGAAGATTGTTTAGGTAAACGCTGTTACACGGTGATTCATAAAAACTCTGAACCTTGTAATCAGCAGGAGCACTCGTGTCCCGTTATGACGATGATGCGAACGGGTGAGTACGCGATGAGTGAGCACCTGCATTATGATAAAGATGGAAAGGAAGTCTATGTATCCTGCTCGGCGTCGCCAATAAGAGATGAGGCAGGTAACATAGTACAATGTGTTTATGTGCTGAAAAACATATCCCAGAGAAAATATTATGAAAAGCAGCTCCAGCAGCTCGCTCACTATGATGTTGTAACGTCTCTGCCTAACCGGATATTGCTTCTGGACAGATTAAACATCGCGATTGAGTTTTGCACGCGTGAAGGCAATATGATGGCGGTGCTGTTTATTGATTTAGATAAATTTAAGGCGGTTAACGATACTCATGGACATGAAACCGGGGATGTGCTGCTCAAAGAGGTTTCAAAGAGGTTATTAAGCGTTGTACGAAAATCAGATACAGTATCGCGCGTCGGAGGTGATGAGTTCGTCATAATTCTTACCAAGGTAAACACAAGGGAAGATGCCGCATCAATTGCAGACAAGATTATTGTATCGCTAAACAGACCATTTTTGGTAAATGGACATGAGTGTCATATCGGCGCCAGTATTGGCATAGAGTTATATCCCTTTAGCGATATAGATGGTGAAATTGATAATGTTACCGACATGCTTATTAAAAGGGCTGATATGGCGATGTATAAGGCAAAAGAACTTGGTAAGAACAGGTTTGAGTTTTACAGCCGCGAATTGACTGATGAAATATCCAATCCGGTATTCGAATAGTCTCCCATGTCGAATAGATATTGAAATATATCAGGGGATACGGTATAATAAAGGTGTGGAGGGTAAGGCAATGGCAAAACTGACGGACGAAGAGAGAGATGCAATTTTACTATCAATAAATGAAAACGTAAAGAGTATTGATAACCGGGTAACGAACATTGAACAGGAGCTTGTAGGCGTCAAACAGGAGCTTGCAGGCGTTCACCACGAAATTGCAAAGAGGCCTGACCGCGACGAAGTTCGCTTCATGCTCAAACAAGAGATAGAACCTATAAAGAAAGAGCTTGCAACTAAGCCGGATAGGGACGAAGTTCGCCGGATTGTTACTGAAGAGGTGGAAACCGCACTATCAGGGTATCGCTTCGTGAAAGTCAAATAATTAATTTCTCATTTGTTAACCTTCCATCATTATCATGATGTGTTTGCCCTTGCCCGCCTGAATAAATATTTTGTTTTTAGCGGTGTTTCGTTTATAATATCGTTCGATATGAGAGTAATCAGGAATTGTCACCGGCATAGGCTATGCAAACCTTAGGGGAGAAAGTGCCCCTTAGGGTAGGTCTCATAGGCGTTGGATATTTCGGTAAACACCACGGGCGAATTGTCTCGGAGCTGAATGACACCGTGCTTGCCGCAGTATGCGACACGGATTTTTCAAGGGCAGAGGAGACCGCCCAAAGATATAACTGTCAGGCCGTGGCCACACTCGGAGAAGCCCTGCCCCTTGCCGACGCCTTTATCATAGCCACTCCTACACAGACACACAGCGCCATCGCTATGGCGTGCCTGAGGGCCGGCAAGCATGTGTTTGTAGAAAAACCTATAACAGGTAATGTTGACGAGGCTGACCAATTGATTGATGAGGCCAATAAACGCGGCCTTATACTTCAGGTCGGACATGTGGAAAGATATAACGCGGGCATTAGAAATCTTTACGCATTGCTGGATGAACCGTCATATATCGAGGCACAGCGGCTGTCGCCGCTGATTGAGCGGGCAGCAGGTACAGACGTTACCCTCGACCTGATGATCCATGATATTGACATTGTGCTTTATATCGCTCAATCGCCGGTTAAATCGGTAAACGCCGCCGGGGCGAGTGTCCTGACCAGAACCATAGACGTGGCAAAGGCATGGGTTGAGTTTGAGAGCGGCCTGAAGGCATTCTTCTACGCTGGCAGACTGTCAGGCGATAAGCTGCGGACATTAATGGTATCGCAAAGAAATGAATTATTGTCGTTGAATTATCAAAGCGGCATAATAACTAAATATGTTAAACATGGTTTGGCGATTAAGGCAGTGTCTCTGGATGAGCCGACGGTAACAGAGCCTCTTAAAGAGGAACTAAGGAGTTTTACAGAGAGTGTGCTGACGGGGGAAAAGCCGGTTGTAAGCGGTGAGTGTGGGCGAAGGGCGTTGAGCCTTGCCCTCAGTATAGGAACAATAATAAGGGAAAGTGTGAATAGTGTGATGATATGATACCGATGCTGGATTTGAGAAGGGAGTTCCTCGACATCGAGGATGAGGTAGTTGCCGCGGTAATTGAGGTGCTCAAGGGGACGAGATACGTCTTGGGCCCTGAGGTGGAGGCATTCGAGAGGCAGCTTGCGAAATATCACGGGCTGTCCCATTGCGCCGGTGTGGGTTCAGGCACCGGGGCGCTGTTTTTAAGCCTCGCGTCCCTGCCTATTTCGCCGGGCGATGAGGTCATTACTACGCCGTTTACTTTTTTTGCCACCGTAGAGAGCATTATGTATGTGGGCGCTAAGCCGGTCTTTGCCGATATTGACACAAGAACGCTTAATATCGATGTAGATTTAATCGAAGAGAAGATTACAGATAAGACTAAGGCAATACTGCCGGTTCATCTTTTCGGGCTGCCCTGCAATATGAAGCGCATCATGGAACTGGCGAAAAAGTATAATCTATATGTAATTGAGGACTGCGCTCAGTCCTTTGGCTCATCGATAGATGGGAAACTGACCGGTACGTTTGGCTCTGCGGGGTGTTTTAGTTTCTATCCAAGTAAAAACCTCGGCTGCTACGGCGACGGAGGGGCGGTTGTCACGGACAATAAGGAAATGTATGAGAACATCCTCGCCCTTAGAAATCATGGCTCAAGGGGGAACTACATTCACAGCGTAGTTGGTTTTAACAGCAGGCTCGATGAAATTCAGGCGGCAATACTGCTGATAAAACTAAAAAAGGTAGAGAGTAACAATGCCATGAGAAGAGAAAACGCGGCCATCTATACGTCCTTGCTGAGCAGTGCCGTGATGTGTCCTGATATTCCCATGGGATACACGAGCAACTATCATCAGTTTACGATACGCTCTCCTCATAGAAACAAAATAAAGGACGCGCTTCATGAGGCTGATGTATCTTCCGTAGTCTATTATCCGGTGCCGATGCACTTACAAAAGCCGCTTGAGCAGTTCGGTTACAGGAAAGGGGATTTCCCCGTTGCCGAGACGGCCTCTGAAGAGGTGCTGTCGCTTCCCGTCTATCCAGGGCTTTCCCAAGAGGCAATAGGGAGGATAGCCGAAGTAATAAAGAAATGCCTGTAAGGGTTATGATAATTGCAGGGGAGTCCTCGGGCGAGTTGTATGGGGCGATGCTTGCCAAAAGATTAAAAGAGCAGTGGCCTGCTGTGCGGCTTCTTGGCATAGGCGGTGAGAAGATGGAGGCCGCCGGCGTGGAGCTTATAAGTGGAATAAACAGTGCCTTTGGCATCGTTGGGGCGGTGTCCTCAATTACTCATTTGATAGCCGCCTATAGGAAAGTTAAGGATGTCTTTAAGACCATTCGCGTGGATGTAGTAGTGCTGATAGATTTCCCCGATTTTAATCTGAAGGTGGCAAAGGCCGCAAAAAAAATGGGAATCAAGGTTCTCTACTACGTAAGCCCTCAGGTGTGGGCATGGAGAATGGGACGCATAAAAAAAGTCGCGCGCCGAAGCGACGTTATAGCCGCCATACTTCCCTTCGAGCCTGAAATCTATGCGAAGGAAAATGTCTATTGCGAGTTCGTAGGCCACCCCATAGCAGAGGAGCTTAAGACCCATGTGGTTGACAAGGATGCCGTCAGGAGAGAATTCTCGCTGGATGCGAAACACCCGGTGGTAGGGATATTTCCCGGAAGCAGGGCTGCTGAGCTGAACAGGCATCTGCCCGTGCTTATCGATACCATAAAAATTATGAATGCACGGCATTCTGAGTTTCAATACATCATGCCGATTGCCCCCAATATTGCAATTGAGACGTTTGGAGCGATGTTTAAAGATTTGGCTGCCCTTGGCGTAAAACTCTCTGACGGGCGGGCGGTTGACGTGCTGTCGGTATGTGACCTGGCCATAGTGAAGTCGGGGACGGCGGCGTTTCAGGCCGCGCTCATAGGAGTTCCGCTCGTGGTTATTTATAAAGTAGGCGCTCTGGATTATAATATAATAAAGATGATAATCGAAGTTAAGTACATAAATCTCGTTAATCTCATATACGACGCCCCCGTGGTAAAGGAACTTATTCAGGAAATGGCCGTCCCTGAGACTATTGCCGGGGAATTAATAAAATTATACGAAGATGATAACTTGCGAAACGAAACACTCGAGAAGTTTAAACGCCTGAGGGAGATATTTGACCGGAAAAACCCGACAAACCGTGTCGCTGAGCTGATTGCGGAATTAATTGCCTGAATGTCCGAAACGTTATGCCAAACATAATGACATTTATCTACAGCATGTTATACCTTCTCGTCCTCATAGTGATAGTCCCGTTTGAATATTTTAAGAGGCCGAAGGAATTAAGAAGTGTCTGGTTTTCAGAGAGAACAGGGCGCTATCAGCTTGAAAAGGATACCGCGCCCACCGTATGGATTCACGCTGTATCTGTGGGGGAGACCATCACGGCCGCTTCACTGGTACGCCGAATCATAACTGAGATAACCCCGCACATAGTCCTCTCCACGGTAACCGATACGGGGCGCCAAACGGCGAAAGAGAAACTCCCTGAGGACGTAAGGGTCGTCTATGTGCCGTTTGACACACCCGCAGCGGTAAGGCGGGCGGTTAAGGCAGTCAATCCGGCCGTGTTTATCGTTATGGAGACTGAGCTGTGGCCGTGCATTTTTATGGAGATGGAAAAAAGAAACATTCCGGTTGTAATTCTAAATGGCCGTATCTCTGAGAAATCATTTAATGGTTACAGGAAAATACGGTTTTTTATGAGGGATGTCCTGCGAAGCGTAACGCTGTTTGGGATGCAGAGCGGGATATACTCTGAAAGGATAATAGCGATGGGCGCTGACAAACAGACGGTGAAGACCCTGGGGAATTTCAAATTCGACACCGCGCCGCCGTCCGTCATTCCTTCGTGGGCGTTAAGACTGTCTCACCCGATGCTTGTAATTGGCAGCACGCATGAAAAGGAAGAGGCCATTGTGTTAAGCGCTGTAAAGAGGCTTATGGGCAGGATAGGGGGCTTATCTGTGGTTTTGGCCCCGCGCCACCCCCGGCGGTTTGACGAGGCTGCCGCAATATTGAAATCGTTCGACATACCATTCATAAGGAGAAGCGAAATAACAACAGATGCACCAGAGACCGCCTTATCAGTCAGGGGTGGGGTGGTTGTCCTTCTGGATACAATAGGTGAGCTGGCGCCGGTTTACGGGGCGGCAGATGTATGTGTGATGGGCGGGAGTTTTGTGCCAAAGGGTGGGCATAACCTGCTTGAGCCGGCCTTTTGGGGAAAGCCGGTAGTGTGCGGCCCGCACATGGAGAATTTTCCTATGACTGAGGAATTTACCACCGCCCGTGCCGCCGTTTCTACCGATAAAGAAGGGTTGTACGATGTACTTCTCGACTTGCTTTCAGACGAGGCAAAGAGGACTGAAATGGGCAGAGTTGCCCGTGAACTCTATCGAAAAAACTCCGGGGCTATCGATGCCGCAATCAGGGAATTGAAGGCAATCATAGGTATCTGATACCAAGTTGCGTTTATCGAACAAAGAAGACTTGAAAATCATCCTGAAACAATAGAATCATCCTGAGCCTGTCGAAGGATGTTCCTTTGCTTCGCGTTTCCTATTAAATCGGGCATCCTTCGACAGGCTCAGGATGATTCTGTTAACAGGATGATATTAGTAACAGGATAATTTTTACTCAGATGTTTACAATTTAGCATAAGGCATCATGTATAGGAAAAATAATCATAATTGACGCTGCTGCTTGCGGGATACCTTATCGTCATACATGCGTTTGTCGGCCTCTTTGATGGCAGCTTCGATGTCGCCGGGGGTTTTGGCCGTTGCCGCGCCAAGAGATATGGACACCGGCAGACCGTAGTTTTCCCCGTTATACTCCGCCTGACATGCCCTTACGCGCTCTACCGATTTAATGGACCGTTCCTCGTCGGTATTATTAAGAATGATAATGAATTCATCTCCTCCCGTGCGAGCTACCACATCGCTCCCGCGAAACGCCTTGTTTAACACTGCGGCTGCCCCCTTGATGAGCCGGTCTCCGGCCTCATGCCCGATTGAGTCGTTGACACGCTTCAGGCCGTCCAAATCCGCCACTATAAAGCTGACCGGAAATTGCCGCCCCAAGGCTATTCGCCCTAGTTCAGTGTCGAAATAGGCACGGTTATATAGTCCTGTCAACGCGTCGTGCGTACTGCGGTATTTGAGTTCTTCCTCTTCCTTTTTGCGCTCGGTTATGTCCCGCGATATTCCAACAAATTCCTTGATTTGCCCATCAGATGTGGTTATCGCAGATATTACTACTTCAACAGGGATTGTCCTGCCGTCCTTGCACTTTTGCTCTATTTCAATCCTCTCCGAAAAACAGTCGATATCCCCTGACTTCCTGAAACAACTGAGCCTTTGTGTAATGGTCTCACGAACAAAGGCGTAAGATGTCGGCGTCAGGGCCTCTTTAAGGGTTTCATTGACGGCCTCGTCAACGGTAAAGCCGCGCAGTGCCGCAATAGACGGGCTTACATATGTAAAATGGGTCATCGAGGCGTCAAGTGTCCATATGACATCGCTGACACTCCCGGCAATAAGCCTGAAGCGCTCTTCGCTTTCCCTGATTTTGTCTGACATCTGTCGAAGCGCAATCATGTCGTCATTTAACTTTACATTAATTTTCTGGAGGGTTAGAAATTGATTTCTCCTTTGTGACAGGCTAAAGAGTATAAGGCCGGACACTATTAAAAAAACTGCCACATGCAAGGCTATAAGATTATTCGAGCGATAATGAATAGATCTGGCTACCGGGGCTGCCTTTATTGTAATGCTGATGCCGCCGCGTATGTCTCCAACCTTGTAACCTTGTATTGCGTGGCAGCTCATACACGATTCTTTCACTAAAAGCGCTGACATATATCTGAATACCCCGCCCGAATTTGTTTCAATCAGTTCAAATGCTTCCCTGGCGGTTGTCTTTGAAAATTCCTTTAACGTCATGGATTCCCAGTCGTCAGGTGCGTTTGCTGGCCTGATCGGATTCAGGCTTGTAATGTGAAACAATGTGCCGTCGAGTTCTTTTGCAATTTCGCTTATCTGACGCGTCATGTAGGCAGGGTTTATGAGTGTGAATTTTTTACCTCCTATGGTTACTATCTCTCTGTTCGGGACATTTAGGTATGGATTTGGATGAGTAGTTTCGGTAACAGGGACATATACGCCGCCGTGCCGGGAGCTCCACAATCTGGTCATCTCTATTAATTCAAACATAGAGCGTGCCTGAGTTTTTACTATGTCAAACGATTGCTGCCTTACAGAAGATAAATTCCAGACAAGTGAACCTGCAACGAGCACCGCCCACAGCAAAATGGGGAAGACCCAGAACCTCTTCAGGACTACATACTCATTCCGAAAAAGCATTTTACCAACAGAACTTTTTAATGAATCCATACCTGTATCACCCCTATGAGAGAGAAATTTGTGAATCGACCACATGTTAAAACAAAGACAGAACTTACCACACTCAGTATGTGATTATACACCATTACCGCCGCCGATGTCTAAATTGATGGTAATTTCGCCAGGCATGTGCACTATGATAATGCCATAAGGTTAAGGATACAGGATTTTCGATCTATGGGGAAATGCGAAACTAAGGAGCATCCTTCGACAGGCTCAGGATGATTCGAATTTGCTTGTGTCTGTACACTTATGTTGTTATGAAACTTATGTTGTTATGAGTTATGATTGCACCGTACTAAATGTTCCCTCAAAATATCTCAATGTTTGAAGAGCCATTCGAACCATTGGAACCGGTTATGAAATTTGATGATGACAACCTCAGTTCATCGGCTATTTGGTTTATCATATTAAGGTCATCCATTAACTCATCGGCCATATTTCTCATATCGGCAACTACTAACGAAGTCTTATCCGTGTTGGATTGAACCCTGTCGGAGATTTCAAGCTGCTCTATAACCGACTGCTGTATCTTCTCTATCTGAGACTGCGTATTTTTAGAGGCATCCACAATAGTTATCAGGGAATTGCCCACATCCTTAATATACGCCGTAGCCTTTGATACCCCTTCGTAGGCATCCGCCATCGATGTTGTGGTCTTTTGCGAGTCTTTCAGCACAATCTCAATCTTACGCGAAATGTCGGCAGTCTGTTTTATCGTCTTTTCGGCTAGTTTTCTCACTTCATCGGCAACAACGGCGAATCCCCTTCCTTGCTCTCCTGCCCTTGCCGCCTCTATTGCCGCATTGAGGGCAAGCAGATTCGTCTGATCGGCTATCTCTTTAATAACCGTTACAACATTTCCGATTTCTGAAAAGCTTTTATCAAGGTTCTCAATCATAACTGAAAGCTCTTGCGTTGAAGATTGCAACAGGTTTATTACATTAATCGCTCCGTCAGAGACGTCTTTACCATTATTGGCGTGGTTCATGGTTTGTAAGGAGGCCCCGGCTACCGTCGATATGTCGCTTGCCATATCTTTAAACGTAGAGATCAACACCGTAGAGTCATCAAATGAATGAGATGCCTGTTCGGCGATGTTATCAGCTCCCAGCCTGGCATTCTCGGCCTTTGACCTCAATATTTTTTCGGTATTCAGTGAAAGACTGTCCGCCAGGCTCAATATCGTATGTATAGAGTTACTAAACGAATGCACCATTGCGTTCATGGCCCGTGAAAGTATCCCTATTTCATCATTCCCGTAAGTCTTGATATTTACTGTCAGATCACCGTCAGAAATTTCCCTCACCTTATTGGTAAGGGAAATTAATGGTTTGTGGGTTATTCTTATGATTGCGTAAACCGCCCCACTTACACATAGTATGCCCAACATCCCCAGCAATATAAACAAGAACTCAAAGTGCTTTAACCTCTCTGCCGTTGAGCTTAGGGATACCTTTATGCTGACTACACCCAGAACATCTCCTTCCTTCACGGTATGGCATGAAAGACAGTTCCTGCCCATGACATCTTGTCCCGCTATGTAAGGATAAATACCACGAACTGAAGTGCCTTCAACAATAACTTTCTCTTTTCCGGTACGCATTACCTCTCTCTCTAAATCGTCCTCAGGATAATCGCCGGGCTTTCCCTTCCCAAAGGATGCGTCTATTGCCTCGCTTCTGACAACCCTCAAGTCTATCACTTTTTTCAATTGCTGCAAAAACGGCTCCTTCGCTTCCTTAAAATTGCCTGCCACCATCATGGACGTAATCGCGTCCAAAACAGTGTTCTTGTAACCCGTTATTGCGCCATTTTTTATTTCCTCAACGACCATGTTTCTGATCAAACCGTCTGCTATCCATAGATTAAGGATTACGCCGAACAACACTATAATCACTATAGGCACACATGTTTTCGTAGCTAATGACCAATTTCTGATTTTCATTGTCGTAACTTCTCCTTTCGTCGTCAATATTCCACTTAATTTATCCAGTACGCTGCTGTTTGCGCGATACCTTGTCGTCATACATGCGTTTGTCGGCTTCCTTAATAGCAGATTCAATGTTGACGGCGCTATAGGCCGTTGCCGCGCCAAGCGATATGGACACCGGCCGGCCGTCGTTGTTCTTGTTATACTGTGCCTGATATGCCCTTACGCGCTCTATTGATTTAATAGACAATTCCTCGTCAGTATCATTTAGAATGATAATGAATTCATCGCCGCCCGTGCGCGCCACCACATCGCTTCCACGAAACGACATATTCAACACTACGGCTGCCCCCTTTATAAGCCTGTCCCCTGCCTCATGCCCGATTGAGTCGTTGACACGCTTCAGGCCGTCCAAATCAGCCACTATAAAGCTGACCGGGAACTGCCGGCCTAGGGCTATACGCTCAATCTCAGCGTCGAAATAGGCACGATTGTAAAGCCCTGTCATCGCGTCGTGCGTGCCGCGGTATTTAAGTTTCTCCTCTTCCTTTTTGCGTTCGGTTATGTCCCGCGATATTCCCACGAATTCCTTGATGTGCCCATCTGACGTGGTTATTGCCGACAGGACTACCTCAACAGGGATTATCCTCCCATCCTTGCACCTTTGCTCTATTTCAATCCTCTCCGAAAAACAGTCCATATCGCCGGAATCCTTATAGCAAGCAATTTTTTGTGACATACTCTCCCGAACAAAGGCGTAAGACTCCGGCGTCAGGGCATCTTTAAAGGTCTCTTTGACGGCCTCTTCAACACTAAATCCACGCAGTGCCGCAATCGACGGGCTTATGTACGTAAAATTGGTCATTTTGTCGTCAAGCGTCCAGATAACATCGCTGACACTCTCGGCAATAAGCCGGAACCGGTCTTCGCTTTCCATAAGTTCGTCTGCCATCTGCTGAAGCGTTACCATGTTATTGTGTAATCGCACATTCACTTTCTTAAGAGTTAAATACTGATTTCTCTTTTGCGACAGGCTAAAGAGCATAAGTCCGGCCACTATAAAAAACACTACCGCGTGCAAGTCTGTAAGATTAATCCATTGATTATGAATCGATTTAACCAGTTTGTCTGCCTTCATCGTAATACTGATGCCGCCGCGTATGTCTCCAACCTTGTAGCCTTGTATTGCGTGGCACATCAAACAAGGCTCTTCCACTAACAATGCAGACATAAACCTGAATATGTTTTCTGAATTCTTTTCAATAAGTTCAGAGGTTTCCTTTTTATCTGTCTTTTCAAAGCCCTCTAATGCCTTGGATTCCCACTCGTCCGGTGCATTTGCGGTATTGATTGGCTTCAGGCTCGTAGCGTGAAACAAGACGCCATCCTGCTCCTTCGCAAGCTCACTTAACTGGCGGGTCATGTAGTAAGGGCTTACATATGTGAATTTTCTATCTCCTATGGTTACAGTTTCGCCACCCGGGACATCGCGATATGGATTTGTCGGGGTCGTTTCGGCAAAAGGCACATATACGCCGCCGTGCCGCATATTCCACAATCGGGTTATCTCTATTAGTCCGAACATAGAGCGTGCCTGGCCTTTGATTATGCATAGCGATTGGTGTTTTTCATAAGACATATTCCATGCAAGTGAACTGGCAACAAGCGCCGCCCATAGCATAACCGGGATAACCCAATATCTCTTCAGAAGGACATACTCATCACGATAAAGCATTCTGCCAAAAGAAGTGTTTAAGAAATCCATGTCTATACCCCCCCTACATCTAAACTTATGCTAACCTCAGCCCCTCCGTTATGATTCCTGACAGTAAGGCTGCCGCCCATATTCGACTCTATTATGGTCTTTGACATATAAAGTCCAACCCCTGTGCCCGCCTTTCCCTTCGTTGTAAAATAGGGTTCAAAGATTTTCTCTATAATATGTTCCGGAATGCCGCCGCCATTATCTCTTACCGAAATAATTATCTTATCTTTGCTCTCATTGTTGGAGATATGAATTTCTATCAGACCGCGTGCCTTAGTGCCATTAGCTCTTTTTGAAATAATGGCGTCTTGCGAGTTATTTATAACGTTGAGGACAACCTGCTTAAATTCGTTTGGGTATCCCTCTGTAATCAGTACCGTATCCTGTTCCGCAATCACAGAAATATCTATACTGTGTCTGTTGAACACATTTATAAACATAGATACAAATTCCTCTGTAATACTTTTCACATCGAACGGTTCCTTCTCTTTTGACGGCGTATAAAAGTTTTTGAAATCGGAGATTGTATTTGCCATGTAGTTTACCTGCTCCATTGCAGTATCGACAAATCCTTCTACATATTTCCTGTCAATCTCCCCGAACTCATAGGCGTCTTTTAAATCCTGGACGCTTAAACCAATGGCATTCAGAGGCTGTCTCCACTGATGGGCTATCATTCCTATCATCTCGCCCATCGATGCCATCTTGGATTGTTGAACCAATAACTGATTCTTCAGCTTAATATCTGTAACGTCTATCCCTGTGGATATTATAAAGAGTTCCGAACCGTTATCTTCTGAAAGCTCCACGTTAGACCACGCTATCAGGCGTTCCTCCCCTGTCCTGCTTACCCAGTAATACTCATAGATGACAGGTTCTGAAAACCGGCCGCTTAATATACCATTAAAGAGTTTTGTTAACTCCTTCATGTCCCCTTTCCTGACTAACAGTTCACAAAGGCACTTCCCCCTTACCTCTCTGAATTTATACCCGGAAGCCCTCTCACAGGCACGATTAAAGTACACAATATTACCGTTGACATCGAGTACCATGATGAGTACTCCAACCTTATCGAGGACGTCTGTCTGTATGCCATAAGAATAAGCGCCAACTTTGGACATAGCTCCAACCTCATTTAAATCAACATTCAAATCCAGACCTGTTTCCAACATATGCAATGCCCCCCATCTATAACATCAGTCACGTGGTAAGCCGTTTTCCACGTTCGCTCACCATGCTGATGTCTATAATATACGGCTGGGCGTTACATATCTGTTACAGATGTCACCTATGTGAAAGTAATTTACCATTTGTGAGCAATATTTGTAAATAATATTATGAGTGCGTCTCTGATAGCAAAAATGCGTTCATGGAAGTAGGAAGATTTGAATCATTCTGAAACAATAAACAATTGAATCATCCTGAGCCTGTCGAAGGATGCTCCTTCTCTTTCGCATCTCGCCGTAAATCGGTAATCCTTCGACAGGCTCAGGATGATTCTTTTAACAGGATGATTGTTACTTCTATAGTTACTCCTATGGATGCAACTTGGTATAATATTGGGACAGCTCTATAAGGCTTAGTCTTTGTGGGATGTCGTTTTCCCTGAAGTCTTCGGTCATTCGGGGCAGGATTTCAACCCATACTGTGGGATGAAGGTTCAGCCTGAGCAGTATTGCCGCAAGTCTGGCAAGGGCGCCAATTTTTTTAGGAAGCGTATCGTAGAAACTGCCGGTGTTGTCAAGAAATCCGAGGTCAATGGCGGACCCTGGCCGGGCCGAGTCGGCAACTCTTCCCCTGATATACTTAGCCTTGTCCTTGTGTGGAATTAGTGAACCCAGCTGGTCGTGAAAGATTATGTCCTGCGCCCCCGCGTAAAATGTAAACTCCCACGGGTTAAACTCCTCGCTTTTGGGGGCGTGGCGCGGGTCGGCGCTGTCCAGTTTTGGATCGACTATGAACACGGGGGAATTCATCTGAAACAGCAGCTCACAGGGATGCCACAGGTTTTTGGCCCTGATGTCGTTGAAGTTCTCACCAAGCAGTTTAATCAGTTCAGTGTTCTTCTGAACCTTTCCCTCTATTGCCGCAAGCGTGTCCTTACTAATAAAGGGCGCAATCCTTGTGGACTTAAAAATGTCATATTGCGAGAACCGCCGCCCATAAAACTGCTGGAGCATATATGCGTACCATTCATAGACGTCGTCGTCTCCAAGGGTTTGCAGTCCTTCAAGCATAGTCTCAACTTCAACGCGCCTGTAAAGAGACAGCAGGTATAGCTCCTTAAACAACTCGAGCGCTCCGGTTTCCTCAATAACCGCATCGAGACCGCGTGTTTTAACCTCCAGCTCCCTCTGTTCATATTCACTGACAGGGGCAATGTCATGGTTGTCTGGTTCCTGCCCTGCCAATGTCCTGTCATACTGACGGTTATACACTATGGGGCTTGCAAGATTTGAAATGAACTCAAGCAGCGCCACGTCATCGGAATAGACAGATACGATGTTTTCCCTTATCACGCTGACGCCTATATCCATACCGTTTCTAAAGACCTCGAGCGCCCCGGGTATTTGCACAATCGGTATATGTATGCCCATTTTCTCCATCTCCGACACTACCAGCACAGGATGGGCAAACGGTGTGCACGTCTCGAGGATAATTGCCCCCGGAGGTCTTCGTTTAAGATATACTTCGAGGTTTGGCAGGTCCAGGTGTCTGGCCACGATGATCTCGCCGGGGACTATTTTCTCGAGCGAGGCGTTGACGTCTATGTCAAGAACTGCTGTTTTTGCCCTTGCCGCGCCGAACGTGTAGGTTTGCAGATTGATTTCAGCGGCACAACCCAGTCCGGTAAAGTCGCAGCTCTGCCCTTTTACTGCTGGTTCTTTAAACACGGCCGTTTTTGGCCTTATCTGCGTAACAAATATCTTATCGTCAAAGGTAATGGCATACTCTATATCCAGAGGGCAGCCCATAAACAGAGGCAGGCGCTTTAATTTATCCACTATCTCAAAGAGTATTTTCAGCTGTTCCATGGGGACTTTCTGGGAGCGGCGTTTATTAGTGTTTTCGTCAATTGCGGCAAGCAGGAACTTCTGCCGCGCCTTGTCCCAATAGACGGCCTTTTCCTGAGAGACGATTATTGAGTCGGTTACGACGGCATGGAGGTCTATGGTATATTTATCCGCCGCTATTTCAGACCTCGTCCCGCCCTCAATCCCATATGAACCTGATACTACTATGCCGCCGTGTTCGGAGGTCATTATAACCCCGGAGACCGCCGCGTTCACAACGCCCTGAATAAGCACGCCCATGCCGAGGTTTTCATAACTAAAGCGCTCCTTTGCCGAATGGTCAAACTCCATGATATCATGCCGGTAGGACAGCGCCTTAGGCGACCAGAGAGACGCCCATATGCGCTTAATCGCGGACAGGAACTCCTCCGGCGTCTTTATATCCAGTATGGTCAGAAACTGTCCGGCAAATGAATAGAGCCTGCCGTCTTCGCCCTTGGCGGTTGACCGCGCCCCGATAGTGGCAAAATGCTCATAGGTGCTTATGTGGTCCTTAAATTTTATGAACTTATCGATAAGCTCAAGCTGCATATGCTCGGGGAACTGGCCGCTTATTATGAGTTGTTCAACGCGGGCGCCCGCGTCGATGATGCGCCTTTCGAGGCCGTCTTTTTTGTCAAAACCAATCGTATCGAGGGTGGTAAGAATAGGTTTCTTCAGTTCGTTATGATTAATGAAATCGTCGTAAGCGACAGTCTTCAGCAGCAGAAACACAGGGATTGAGCACTGTCCTATGACCTCGAGGAGGTGGCAGCCCTTGTCGCCAACGTCAAAGGGATTGAAGCCGAGGGTGGAGGAGACTGCCGATATGTATGAGTCCTGCGGGTGTGCCGGGTGTGCCGCAAGCCCATGAGCAACGGCATAAATAGACTGGTGTTCAATTCTTTCTGCCTTCAGCGTGTAGAGGATGTCGTGTATGGTGAGTTTATAGTTGATGTCCGAGAGTGCCTCCGTGTTTGACAACTCGTTTATGAGTATATTTATGAAGTTGCCGCTTTTGGCCGGACTGCGGTATTTTATTATATGGCCTCCCATGAACATGATTATCTCTTTTGCCATATTAATAATCTCCGCGTCGCCGGGCTGTAACAGGGGCAGCATCATCCTCACTGAGCCGTCAAACTCGTCTAACGTGATAGTGTCGGCGTGTGACTGCAGGAAATCGCATATCGCCGAAAGCACGGCAGCCTTATTGCAGGGCATCGCTTTGACGAGAAATGCCTTGAACCCTGCAAGGTTTACAACGTTATGATTTTTGAGCTGTGCGATTGTCAGGAGCAGCAGCGCCGATGTATAGCCGGCGAGCCAGTCGTCGGTACTGCCTAAAACCAGACGGCAGAGCGCTGCGAACTTGTCCTTAAATTCAATATGCGCGCCTACGGTGATGTCCTTATTGAAGGCTATTATGGCTGTTGAGAGTATTTGGCCCAGCAGATGGTACTCCTCTGGGAATTCCTCCGCCGTTGACAGGGCAATTTTCAGCACATCGGCAATTTTTTCATCGACTAGGAGGCCGTTTCCTATTAGGTAGTGAAAACTCCTGAAGATCTCTTTTTTATATGCCCCGGGCATATCAGGGTTTAGTGTGAACAGGTAGAACAGGAAGTCCGTGTTGTCGAAGTCGTTTATGTTCATGGCCTCGAGGAATTCGTTGCACTGCTGAATAAGGCTGCCCTCGCTGCGATATTTGGCAATGAAGATGCAGTTAAGCTGCAGGAGCTGCTCCAGTGTGTCCGTGGAGTGGTTTAACTGGTGTTTGTTTATGATGATTTGCTTTATTTCCGCCTTCATCCACTCTGCGAGGGTGTCATAACATGCCCCTTTAAACACGGTGAGTTCTTTTCCCTGTTCGATGGTGAAGTGCTCGAACATTATGGTAACGGCAGAGACGACGAGCGGCCTGTAAGGTTCGTCGACCATGCCGTAGAGGCTTCTGAAGAAGTTGATAACGTCTCTTTTGTCTTTGACGAAGTAGGAGAATTTTTTTAGATTATCGATAAGTTCGGGCAGCGTTTCATTGTCAAGGGTTTCTGGCGCCGCCGAGATTGTGTCTGAGATATAACTAAAAATCTGATTATTACCTAAAGTCTCTCCCGTGTGGAAATTGATAACGGGGAACTCGATAAATGTCCTCAGAGCTTCAAGCACAGGGGAGGGGTTATGTGTAAACTCCTCGCTCTCCGGAATGGCCGTCAAATAGAGGGCGACACTTTGCAGGATTGCGAGGTCCTTCTTCAGCTTCCTCTGAAACTTAAACCTCCCCATATCGCCTCTGAAAATGTAGTTGACCTGCATGAAGCCAATGGTCTTTTTCATAGTATCGTGCAGGGCGACAACTATATAGGACGTGAGGCTTGTGAGTTCCTTCATCCCTGTGCACTTGGGATTGCTCGATATATCGAGCACAACGTCATAACCCTTGAGGTCGGCCTGATAGATAGAGTCCCCGTCGGTTATAATCTTCCTGCCCTCCAGAAACGAGGACTTATATACGGGGGCGACAATCGAGGATTCCTTACTCCAAACGCCTATGGTCTTAACTATCTCGCTTGAGCTTTTAGAGTATAACCTGATGGACTCTGCTTCAAGAAGCCTTATCAGCCTGGGTATGAGATTAAAACGCTCGGTAAGGCCGCCGGCCTTAAACTCCTTCACAAGGTGCTCGAAAAGCCGCAGCTTATCGGCGTCGAAGATGTCCCTGTTCAGCTCGCAATAAGGGTCTTTTACCGAACTAAGGGTGATAAAATTAGACAGCTCCACAATCGCCCCGATTATCTCACGAAGTTCAGAAAGCAGCTCGCGCTGCCAATTGACAAAGAGTTCATTTCTCTTCATAACGGCGTTTTCGATTTCAGGAGCGGGCGGTTCAACCGTGCTTCGGTCTTTCGTAAACCGGTCGTTGTCAGTAGCAATTTCAACTTTTAAGTATCCGGCCGGAGTGCCTTCGTTGTCTTTAATACAGACGAGGACAAATATGTTTTCATTGTCGGATATCTTGTCCTTGAGTTTGATATAGTAACCGTTCTGGCTTGCCAGATACATACGCTCACTTTCGGTTATGGCCCTGGGAGGATTAAAAGACGAATGAACGTCAGCGCCCTCGATGAATCTTATTTTTTTCCCGTGTCTTATAAATTCGTATGCCGCGTGGAGGCGGTTACCGTCGAGGGGAAAATAATACAGAACCCTATCCAGGCCAAGCGTGTCGAGAATGCCGGTACAGAGGATTTTTATCTGCTCGTTGAAGTCCTTCTCGGCAATTAT
Source organism: Nitrospirota bacterium (assembly GCA_015233015.1). Classification (GTDB taxonomy): domain Bacteria; phylum Nitrospirota; class Thermodesulfovibrionia; order Thermodesulfovibrionales; family Magnetobacteriaceae; genus Magnetominusculus. Next base: position 21,959 of record JADFYO010000053.1, read on the forward strand.
CGCATTTTTCAGGGTATTAAGCTCAACCAGATAGGCAATACGCCCGGAAAGGGCAGAATCAGAGGTTCGTTGTTTCATCCGGGTTATTTTAGCATATTATTTATGCTAAAATGCAGTCACAGAAGTAAGCGTCATCGTTTTGTCTGGTTTTTCTGTCAACTATTTTGATATGATATAAAAGGTGTCTTAGATAAAATATGTATAGAAAAATCATTCTGAGTTTCACAGCAAGCTTCTCTCTCATGATTATACTGTTCATTGTGGCCTATGGGGACTTCGTCAAAATCATAAAAGACGTCAGAACTCTCGAGACAACGGACAGAGTAAGAAATAAGATACTTGAAATGAGAAGATATGAGAAGAACTTCCTCAACGGCGATGACACAGCCGCTCCAAATGTACTAAATTACATAGTGGATATTAAGGCCATTGTCCGATTGGAGAATTCTGGTGCCGGGGCGAACTCACTTAATAATATGAATGAGATTATGGATAAATACTCAGGTGTATTCGAGGGTATACTTAGTAAAGCCGTCAATTTCCAGAAAGTCAAAGACGAGTTAATCCGGCTAAAAGGCAACACCTTTTCCCTGGCCCTTGTCAGTGCAACATACCGTGAGCATCCCCTTGAAAACATAGGTATGCTCAGGGAGACATTTTCAACACAAGACATTGAAGGCATGGTAAATCTTCTTAACAGTCTCTCTATCAATGTGGCAGCGTTAAGAAAACTTGGAGACGAACTCATTATTACATCTAACAGCCTCGACATAGCGGCAAGGAACAGGATTGAATATCTCATTAAAATCACACAGTATAGCGCCCTTATTATAATACCAATGTCTTTTGTGCTGGGACTGGGGCTGCTATTTAAGGCGAACCGAAAGGTGGTAATCCGTCTGAAGGAACTCGAGGACACAATGGACAAGGCCTCGCACGGGTATTTTCCATCTCTTCCTATGGATGGAACTACGGATGAGGTTGAACATTTGAAAGGGGTGTTTAATAGGATGTCCGAGGAGCTAAGGCACCGGCAGGAGCAAATCAACAGCAAGGATGAGCAATTACACCATGCCAGACAGCTGTCCGCTCTTGGCACCCTGTCTTCTGGTGTGGCCCATGAGCTGAACAATCCATTGAATAATATTCATCTGGCAGCCCAAACTCTCGATAGAGTAGTTTCCAGGGGTACGTATCCCGATATAATCTCCGATTCGGTGCAAGACATCCAGTCTCAAACTATGCGCATGAAAAAAATTGTAGGTAACCTCATGGACTTTGTGAAAAATAAAAAACCGCAGTACGAACAGTTTGAACTTTACAGCCTGCTCTCTGACACATATAAAAGACTTGGCGCCTCGGCAGACCTGAGCGATATAGTTTTCTCTATCGAGGGGGATGGATTTATCGGCGCGAGCCTCTCTCAGCTTGAGCAGGTGTTTATTAATCTGTTTATCAACGCGGTTGACGCGATGAAAGGCAGCGGTGCGCTCAGGGTAACAATAGATACCTACACATCGGTCGATGACGTGATAATAAAAGTCTCCGATACGGGGGCTGGCATAGCAGAGGGGGATATCGGGAGGATTTTTGAGCCATTTTTCACAAAAAAGGGCAGCGGCACAGGACTTGGACTTTTTATATCATATAATATCATCAAGAACCACAATGGCACAATCACAGTTGAGAGCGCTGCCGGGGCCGGCACCACCTTTACCGTGACACTTCCGCTGAGGGATAAATCGGAGGAGACGTGAACATATTGATAGCTGAGGACGAAGATGTATCCAGAAAACACCTGATTTACGCGCTGGAAGATGCGGGTTATAGCACACGCGGCGTGACCAACGGGGTATCGGCTTTAGAAGAGATAGAAAAAAGGCAGTATCAGGTAGTCATCACAGATATAAAAATGCCAGGTATGGGAGGCCTTGAATTATTTTCAATCATACGGGATAAGTACCCTGAAATCAGCGTTATTATTATAACCGGCTACGGCACGGTGGCGTCGGCGGTGGCGGCGATAAAAGACGGTGCCGAGGATTACGTCACAAAGCCGTTTAACATAGACGACATGCTTGTTAAGTTATCGAAAATAAAAGAAAAACATTCTATGAAAAGGGAAATTGAGGCGCTGAGAGTATCTGCCGGCCTGTCAGGGAAAATTCCCTTTGTCTTTAAGAGTGCCGCGATGCGGCAGATTATGGATACTATCGATAAACTAAAAAACTCTGACTGTAATGTGATGCTCTCAGGGGCCACAGGCTCAGGCAAGGGTCAGGTATCCAAACTTATTCACCACATGAGCAGCCGGAAAGACAGGCCATTTATTGGAATCAACTGCGCGGTGTTGACAGAGGAACTGCTTGCAAGTGAACTGTTCGGCCACGAAAAGGGGGCGTTTACCGGGGCGGTTGCCACTAAAAAAGGCCTCATGGAGTTAAGCCACGGCGGCACATTATTCCTCGATGAAATATCGGAGATGCCGGTAAACCTGCAGGCGAGACTTCTAAAGGCCATCGAGGACGGTGAGTTCTACCGTGTTGGAGGGACAAAGTTGATTAAGGTGGACGTCAGGTTTATAGCCGCAACAAATCAAAATATCAAAACCCTGACGGCTTCGGGCCAGTTCAGAGAGGACCTGTACTACCGGCTCAATGTCATGGACATGGCAATCCCGTCGCTAAGGGAGCGAAGGGACGATATTGCCCCGCTTTCTAATTTTTTCCTTAGAAGGTACTCTCTGAAATATAAAAAAAACATAACCGCTATAACGCCGGACGCCATGAAGATTCTCTTAGAATATGATTTTCCCGGAAACGTCCGCGAACTGGAAAACATTATCGAGCGGGCGGTTATCATAGAGACCACAGAGGCCATAACAAGGGGAAGTCTTCCTCAGGGCATTTCCTTGTTTCAAATTGAGACACTCAACCCGGACAAAATTCTCACTATCGACCAGCTCACGAAAAATTACATAGACAATGTGATAGAACAGTTCGGCGGCAATAAGTCCATGGCGGCAGACGCCCTGGGCATATCGCGCACCAGCCTGTGGCGGCTTTTGAAGGAGTAACACATTCGTAAGTTCTATATGCTTTTGTCTAAGAAGTCCTTCAGTTCATCCAACGAGTTGGATTTCTTAATAAGATTCCTGAATTCTTTCAGTTTATCTACGGAATTTACAACTCTTACCATATCCATCAGGGCAAGCCCTGCTGAACCAAATTTGAGTTCAAGTCCTAACTCTATTCCCTCAATCATCCCCAGCTCACGCCCTTGTCTGAACCTTACATCTCTCTCTAAATCATATACTAATGCCATTGCCTCTGCCTCCTTAGACACTTCGTCCTGCAAGTCCCTCAACTGCGACAGGACTTCCACCTGCCTTATATATTTGCCGCGGAGCGTTTCCTCCGGCACCAGTTCCTTTGTAAGCGTCTAAATAACCCCACCCATATATTTGACGCCAAGGGCATCCCTATCGACAGATTGCGGGAGCAGGGATTTGTAATCGTCTTCAGTCTTGGAATATGGCAGTCGTTCAAAGATATAGCGT
>JADFYO010000054.1 GCA_015233015.1 Nitrospirota bacterium
TCTATAACCATCAGAGAACTCAGGCTCGGCTCGGATTCCTATCCCCAGCCACTTATGAAAAACAGTTCTATGAAAAAAGGGCTGCGGCATAAATGAATTGGTGTCCACTATTGACATCACACCTCAAGCTGACTAAAACATTCGGCAGACCATGCGATGCGCTTAGCAATTGACGCCACGGTATTAGAAGACGCCCGCCCTTCGGGCATCGGGACGGCTGCCTTTAATATAGTCAATGAGCTGGCCTCTTTACATGATGACCTTATAGTGTGGACTATCGATGACTCCCTGTTAAAGGTTGACCGCGGGCGAATTAATAAGATATTCGCTAATTCGCGGCGTACCCTTGGCAGCAATATCTATCTGGCTCGCGCCGCGTGGACGCAGTTTGTCCTGCCCACACTCTTAAAAAAGGCAAAGGCCGATGTCTTCTATACCCCCATCCCGGAGGGAATTCTCTATTCCCATTTGCCGCTGCCCGTACCTCAAATAGTTACCGTATATGATATTGCCCCGCTTCTTTATAAGAACAATGTCCCGCTTATGAGGCATCTGAGTTTCAAATACAGGCTCCCTTTAGTGTTTCGTGCCGCTATAAAACTTATCGCTATGTCGGAGAATACGAAAAAAGATATAATCGGGCACTACGGGATTTCTGACGATAAAATAGAGGTCGTCCACGGGGCTATCGACTGCGGGAATTTCACGCCTCCGGCAGCTACGGAAAAGGCTGCCATTCTTAATAAGTACGCCCTTATCGAAGGCAGGTATTTCCTGTACGTCGGCAGTGTACTCCCGTCAAAGAACATTGGGACCCTTATAGATGCCTTCGACGCCATAGGCAGAGGCTACACCCTGGTTATTGCCGGCAAAAGGCCGGACGAGGCATATGAGCGGCGCTTGAGCCGTATGATAAGAGACCGTGCGAGCAGTGCCGGCAATATAAGATTCCTTGATTATGTGCCATATGATGAGCTTCCTGCACTTTATAACGGCGCGTGTGCCAATGTGCTGGTGTCATTGATAGAGGGCTTTGGTCTTCCTCCGCTTGAGGCAATGGCCTCGGGGACGGCGGTAATTGTCTCTGACAGGGGAAGCCTTCCCGAGATTGCCGGTGACGCCGCATTAATCGTTGACGCCATGAGTGTTGACGAGATAGCACAGGCGATGATACGCATTGCCAATGACAAAAAACTGCGGTCAGAGCTGATAAAAAAAGGGATGGAGCATGTTAAGAAGTTTTCATGGAGGCGCACGGCAGAGCGTATTCTCGATATTTGTAAAGCGTCGCTTAAATAAATATATGTAATAAATACATGTGAAGTGTTACTTTAATAGTTGTTTTTAATCGAGGGAGGAATGTGATTTGAAGGTTCTGGTAACTGGTGGATGTGGTTTTTTGGGCTGCCATGTGTGTGAGTTCTATTGCCGGATGGGTGCTGAGGTCATTGCCTATGACAACATGACAAAGCACGAGCTTCTGAGAACGGGTTTTGCCGCCGATGAGGCGCGCTCATACAATCCCGGCTATCTTAATAGTTTAGGCGTAAAAATCGTCACCGCCGATGTGAGAATGTTTGATGACCTCATAGACAGCGCCACAGGTTGCGACTATATAATTCACACAGCTGCACAGCCCGCCATGACGATAAGCTGGGAAGACCCTCGCCTCGATATAACGACAAACGTAATGGGCACGTTCAACGTCCTGGAGGCGGCAAGGAAACTAAAAATCCCCGCCGCAAGCTGCGCCACCGTCCATGTATATGGAAATAAAATAAATGAAACCCTTAAAGAAGGCCAATTTAAATATGAACGAGACCCTGAGGCTATAGGTGAGACACATCCCACTTTGGAGGGCACTCTTACACCGCTTCACGCCTCTAAGGCAGCTGCTGATATTTATGTCCGGACATACATAGATACATACAAAACCGAGGCGGCCAGTTTTCGCCTTACGGGCATATACGGTACCAGACAATTTGGCGGCGAGGACCACGGCTGGGTTGCAAATTTCGCCATTCGCAGCATTCTTGGGCGTCCTATAACGATATTCGGCACGGGCAAACAGGTCAGGGATATCGTCTATGCAACGGATGTGTGCGAGGCATTTCATGCGTTTTATAAGACCAGAAGGCCGGGAATTTATAACATCGGAGGCGGCAGCAAGACCGCGATTTCTCTGTTACGGTGTATTGATATTCTCTCGAATATAAACGGTGTGCGCCCAGAGGTGCGATTTGCCCCTGACAGACACGGAGACCTAAGGTACTTCGTCTGCGATATTGATAAGGCACAGAGGCAGTTGGGGTGGTCTCCCACTGTGATGCCGGAAGAGGGCATCGCGGCGCTTGTTGACTGGATAAAGGCCACCGGCCTGTTCTTCATCGATAAGGAGGTCAAGTGAAGGCTTTACTCTTAGCAGGCGGCCGAGGCAACAGGATAAACGAGCTATCGTCAGTGCGCAACAAGTGTATGATTAACATCGATGGCAGGCCTGTCATCGAGTATGCCCTCAAGCACGCCGCTGACGCCGGGGTCGAAGAAATCGTCCTTGTAGTAGGATACAAGGCCGAGGAGATAATAAACTCCGTAGGAAATAAATATAAGGACACGCCGGTTAAGTATGTCATTCAATGGGAACAAAAGGGCTTGGTTCACGCGATGGAATGTGCAAGGGAAACGATAGCTGGTTCTGATTTTATATTATTTTTGGGCGATGAGCTTATGGTAAATCCAAGACACCGTCGGATGATAGAGGAGTTTTCTAACAACAACGGCGGCGTGTTTGCCCTCTGCGGCGTTCTTTGGGTTGATAATACAGATATGATAAGGCGCACATATACGATGATCAAAGATGAAAGCGGGCGCATATACCGTCTCGTAGAAAAACCCAGAAATCCGCTGAATAATTTCATGGGCACGGGCAGTTGTGTGTTCAAAAATGAGATATTCGATTACGCCGCCGTAACGCCTATTCACCATCAGAGAAAGGAAAAGGAACTCCCCGACCTGATTCAATGCGCCATCGATGACGGCAAGACGGTGAAATCCTTTGTAGTTTGCGACCGGTACGCCAATATAAATTCGTTTGTAGATTTGAACGAGGCGGAGGATTTTTTTCTAAAATGAGGGTCTTAATCGTACAGCCGTCGATGAACATATATGGCGGGGCTGAGCTTGTTATCGTCAAGTTAGCCCAATATCTGGCGGAAGCCGGTATTGAGCACGCACTGCTTACGACGAACATCCTGCCTGAGATTGAAAAAGACCTCTTTAACACCCCGATTTTTAAATCGCCGTATAAGCGCTCAAAAAACTGGCAGATAGATTTACTCAAAGACATGTGGCTTTTAAATATCGGCGTAAGGCGGAGGGCTAAAAAGTATGATGTAATAAATATACACAGCATTCCTGCGGAATTTTCTATATTCCCCATATCAAAGCCGGTCGTATGGATGTGTCATGAGCCGCCGGAGGTATACCTAAGCTCAGTGTCAAGTCGACACTCCGGGCCCGGTATTTTTGCTCAAAAGGTTTTTCATGCCGCTGACAGACATATCGTCAAACGATACATAAAGCATGCCGTAGTTCCCGATAAATACAATGCGGGGAGATTTAGGGAAACCTACGCCATAACCCCTCATGTTATTCGTTATGGAATAGACTATAACTTTTTTTCGGCCGCGCCGGATGATTTTTACATCAAACGCGGCGGCGACTTCATTGTTCTCCATGTGGGAACTCTGACAGAGTTCAAGAATCAGAAAGAGAGCCTTAGGTGTGTTAAGATGCTTATAAAAGACATCCCGGGCATAAGGCTCGTCCTTGCCGGGCACGGTGAGGGCGCTTATGTAAAGGAATTAAAGAGTTTCGTGCAGGAAGAAGGTCTGCAGGATAATGTCCTGCTAACCGGCCACGTAAACAGGAACAGGTTGAGGGTGTTTTATCACCGCGCGGATGTGCTCCTTCATCCGATAAGAGAGCAGGGCGGATGGATGACCCCGTTTGAGGCCCTTGCAACCGGCACTCCGGTCATCGTATCTAAGGACATGACCTCCTCTGACATCATATCAAATGAGGGAATTGGTATTGTAACTGACGATTATGTCGTGGCACTTACGGACCTATATCAGAACCTGAAAAAACACAGGGAAATTGCCGTCGCAGGCAGGCTTTTTATAAGAAATAACCTCCGCTGGGACAATTTTAGTGCCGGGATGGTAAGAGTGTTTCAGACGGTTTCATAACTATAGTGGACCCCCCACTGATGTCCACTCTTTTATGGCAGCAGTAAGGTGGGTCGATATTGGACGCCGAATCATGGGTCAATTTTACTTGCCTTTTTAACACCCCGCGCTGCTTGTAGTTATTCAGAAGCTTACAGCGGTGCCGTCTTTTATGAGATAAATAGTATCGGCCGTCTCCCTTAACAAATTCAAATTATGGGACACCATAACGATTGTTCTGTCCTCCCGCTTTAAATCCTTTATTTTAGCAATGCACTTTTGCTGAAATGCAACATCGCTTACCGACAGTATCTCATCAAAAAGCAAAATTCCTGCGGAACTGTTTACCGCCACGGCAAAACCAAGCCGCAGGTACATACCAGAGGAGTATTTCTTCACGGGCATGTCTATAAAACCCTCCAGTTCGGAAAATGCGATAATGTTGCCCATTCTCTCCTTTATCTCCCTTATCTCCATGCCGATAATTGTGCCGTTTACATAGATGTTTTCCCTGCCGGTCAAATCGGGGTGAAATCCCGCGCCAACCTCTATGAGCGGCGCAACTGTGCCGTTTACGGTTACACTGCCTTTAGTTGGATATGTAATCGATGAGATTATCTTAAAAATCGTTGTCTTACCAGCGCCATTAGCTCCGTATAATCCAACTACATCCCCTTTCTTAAACTCCAGATTAATGTCTCTGAGTGCCCAGAACTCGTCCTTAGTCAGAATTTCGTCTTTTTTCCGGCTTAAAAGACCGGTAATCTCCTCACGCACCGACCTGTGAAAAAACTCCGTTGTCGAGTATTTCTTCCACACCCCATCGAGTTTGACGGCATACTCAGATGACATCGGCAAAGGCTCTTTCTATTTTTATAAAAAACCTGCTCAGCACAACGTAAAATACAGTTATGACCACGCAAACGAAGGCCATCTGCCAAAGCACAATCCCCCTGCCCTCCAGCAGCACCCTTCGCATGTTTTCGATAATAAAAGTAAGCGGATTGAGAAATAACATAAGCTTCATCTTCGTATCCAGAGAATCCACCGAGTACATAACCGGGGACATAAAAAACCACAGCTGAATGAGAAAATTAGACGCGAGCCGGACATCCCTGTAATAGACATTAAGGCCGGCCAAAAACAACGATACCGATGTGGTAAATATGATAAGCAGAACAATAAGCGGAAAGAGCCATAAGGCGTTCCACGTCAACGGGATTTGATAAATCAGGATAAACACGAAGAGAATTACGGCACATATAAAGAAGTCCAGCAAGGCCGCAGTGATGCTTGACAGGGGGAGCAGCTCACGCGGGAAATATATCTTCGTTATAAGCTGATAGTGGTTTGTCAGAGATGGTATGGATGCGTTGAGGGAATGCGCGAAAAATGTCCACGGTATCAGGCCGGCAAAATAGAAAATGAATGACGGGTAACTGGAGACTTTTAATTTCATAATATAAGTGAAAATAAACGTAAACAGGAGCATCATAGACAACGGCTGTAACCCCGCCCACATGACGCCGATTATCGTATAGCGGTATCGAACGGCAAACTCCCTCCACACTAGTACGATAAACAGCTGTCTGTACCTTATTACCCTTTTTATGATGTCCATAGGCTCACTTTAGTACACTACATGAATGGCAGGTTTGTCAATGAGGTGTGATATCAATAGAAAAGCACCACTGTAGAAAAGCGCCACTGTTAGAATCTCAAGCAGAGATCATCGCCTCGCTTTCTTATGCGCGTCCTTTATTGTTACCAATAGTTTATTTATATCGACGGGTTTTTCGAAATACGCATAAGCGCCAAGCGACATGGCTATCTCTTTGTCTTCGTCCGTACCGTGTCCTGTGAGGATTATCACTTCCACGCGGGGGGTTTTACGTTTTATCTCCCTTAGAACGTCAAGGCCGCTTATCCCATCCATTTTCAGGTCCAGGACAAGTACCTCCGGCATCTCCTCATCGACGAAGTTAAGCGCCTCCTCTCCACTGAAAACAGCGGCGGTACCAATATCTCGTAACTGCAGTCTGTTTGACAGGGTCAGGGCAAAATCCTTCTCATCATCGACGACAAGTACCCTCGATGGCAGGTCAAAGTCGTATTTCCTGTATATTTCATCGTTAAAATCAGGACCCGGGACTACGCTTACCTTTATTACACCCGCAACGGTAACTGCGATACCGGACAATTCATCCTCGAGTTTTTTCAATCGCAAGGTGTGCTTATTTACAACGATAGTGATTTCACCCCCCTTAGAGGTTACCATTACGTCGTGACCGTCTTCTATAAGACGCAACTTTACCTTTGAGGCCAGTCTGAAGTCAGCCATTTCAGCCATCAGGGCGCCTTGCCCAACGCTGCTGTCCATTGTAATCTTCCCGGCATTTTCCATTATTAGTGATAATGCCTCCTCTTCCGATACCTTATCAGTGGGGAGCAGGATGTCGTAGAGGCTGGTTTCCCACGGGGATTTCTTAAAAAGGAACTGCGTGAGGCAGTTGAGTTCGTTATCGAGGGTTTGAATCTTTAACGAGGCATCGCGTTGCGATAAATTATCAGTGCTTACCGCTTCAAGTCTTCTGTTTGATATGTCCGATATAGTGCATACTCGCAGGACGTGATAGATATCGGAAGGAATCAGAAGTGAGGAGAAGCCCTCGTATATGGCCTTATCGTCGGGGAGAGTTTCCGCGAGTTCTATCTGAATATACGTCAGATGTCTTTGTTTTTCCTGGGTGAAGTTATTAAAAACCGATTGTTTATGATAGAGGGCCTTAAGGAGCTTTGCAACCGGAACGTTAAATCTCTCAGACGTGCGCCGTAAAAGCGCACTCTCTGTTAAAACAGCGTAACCGCTCTTTTCGGCGAGTTTTTTTTCAAAATCCCCGCTTAAAGAATATGCGCCTTTGCATAATGCTATAATTGCCATGTTTAGTTCATCTCTTTAATATGTACGGCTTTGCAATATGCGGCCTTGCAATATGCGGCTTTCATCTGCCGTTCTTTTCTAACCTCCGGCCATGCACATGCCATGTGCTATAATAATTGAAGCAGCAAATTAAAGTCAATATTACCGGATTATTGTCAGCAATTGCCGATGATAGTGGAAAGCATAGGCTACTGAACGAAGGCGAGACGGCGATTTGACAGGAAAATATGCGTGTAATCCTGTTCCAGGGCGTAACAATCCTGTTCAGACATCAAGGTAATTTACCTATTGTATGGTCAAATTATCTTATGATAAAACCTCACTTCTACCTATTGCTTTGAAATTTCATTCTTTGTAATAATTAAACAGTTTAAGTTAGGGGAAAATATAATCATGGAGGTAGTGATGAGAAACTTGTGTTATGCTTTAGTGTTAACGTTGGCGGTGTTTATATCTTATGCCGATGCTGCCAACATCGAAAACGGCAAAAAACTTTTCAATGATCCAGGGTTGGGCGGCAGTAAAAATGGAAAAAGCTGTAATACGTGCCATTCTGCCGGCAAAGATATTAACGCCGAAAAGTTTGCTGCAATGAAGGATGACTCAAAACTCGAGGGCATTGTCAATAAGTGTATCGAGGGAACGCTCGCGGGTAAGGCGCTGCCAAAGGATTCAAAGGAAATGGCTGACATAGTGGCATACATGAAATCCCTTGGCAAACAGAAATAGCGCAACTTATGAAATATCCCGATTTATCGATGAGAAATCTAATCTAACTTATGGAGGTAAACATGTTCAATGGTATGGATAGACGTGATTTTCTGAAATTGATTGGACTAGGCGCTGCAGTTATTGTCATGGAAACGGGGAATTTTGCCAGCGCCGCAGATAAAACAATTGCACAGGACACGCTCACCTTCCTACAGTTGTCTGATACTCATTGGGGGTTCAGCGATCCAAAGATAAACCCCGATTTTGCTGGCACACTGAAAAAAGCCATTGCACAGATTAACGGCATGAAATCTCAACCGGATTTCATCATGTTCACCGGCGATGTGACACATACGACGGACGACCCAAAGGAGCGGCGAAAACGTATGGGTGAAGCCCGTGAAATCATAGGCAGCCTGAAGTCGAAAAATATCAGGATGATGCCCGGAGAACATGACGCCGGCCTGGACAACGGTGAGGCCTTTCAGGAGTATTTCGGGAAAACCCATTACACGTTCGACTATAAAGGTGTGCATTTCATAGTTGTGGATAATGTTTCAGATCCGACTTCCAGTATTGGCGACACACAACTTCAGTGGTTAAGTGCCGAAATGGAGAAACTGGATAAAGATTCCCGGATAGTGATTTTCACGCACCGCCCCCTCTTTGACCTGTATCCACAGTGGGATTGGTGGACTCGCGACGGGGCTAAGGCTATAGATATCCTTACACCATACAAAAACGTTGTTGTCTTTTACGGACACATCCATCAGGAAAATCACCATATGACCGGACACATTGAACATCACGCCGCCAGGGGGATGTTGTTTCCCTTGCCGGCGCCGGGTTCTGTCCCAAAACGAGTGCAGCTTCCCTGGGATAGCACGCAGCCATATAGAGGTGTTGGATTCAGGAGCGCTGTGCCAAAAACCGATGGGTATGGGTACGTGCTGACTGAATTTCCCATAATAAAGGCATAAATGAAGAGGGTATTTATGATAGATTGGAAATATCTGTTCAGAATAGCAGCTGTTGCCACGGCAATCGCCTTAGCGGCCCTTGCCGTGGTACCATCGTTTCCGGCACGATTATCGGCGGAAAACATATCCCCCGTGGCAAGTCAGGGGAATGAACAAATAATAAGGATTACCGCGAAGAGATTCGAGTACATGCCGAACAAGATAAAATTGAAAAAAGGGGTTGCGGTAATCCTTAATTTTACATCGTTGGACAGGCATCATGGATTTAACTGTCCAGGATTAGGGATACGCGCCGATATTTTCCCCGGACAGGCCAACAATGTGCGTATTGTGCCTCAGAAAGCCGGTACGTATGAGTTTCACTGTGATGTATTTTGTGGAGGCGGCCATGAAGACATGTCGGGAGAAATTATAGTCGAAGACTAAGTTTCGCCAGTGGGGCGGCTGTGTATTGACTCCGGTCGTCCTCGCCGATGTTATCCAGAGTGTTTTTTTTACAGGTAATTTACCTTGCCGTATTCACAAATATCCTATTCATAAAACTGCCATTTCCCTATTGTGCCGCTCGCTTAGTTATGTGATAATTATACAGCTGCTTAATGGAAGCCTTTGAACAAGCGGCGCTTACAGAGGAAATGCCCGGAAGGATTTATTCGGGAATCAAAAAAAAACGATAGGTATTAACAGCAACTATGGGAGGTAATGGAAATGTCAGAGAAGGAGAAATGTCCGCATTGCGGAGGAACCATGGCAAAAGACCTTGATAATTTAACCGGTACCGAAAAGAAACATTCGCCGGTTATCGCGGATTCCTGTAAGGAAGAGGATATTGTGGCAGCCCAGTGCGTGTGCGATATGGAATGGCGGGCCATTAATCCGGGAGACGATTCAGATGACTGCCGGTGTTCGTTATAAGCAGGGATTTCGAACTAATACCGGCTGTCATTCGAGCCAAGTGAGCCAAAGGGGGAGGAGACACCTCCCCCTTAACAGTGCCGTAATACCAAATTGTAATCATATGAGTAAAAATAATCCTGTTAATAGAATCATCCTGAGCCTGTCGAAGGATTCCCGATTTGTGGGGAAATGAGACTTAAAGGAGCATCCTTCGACAAGCTCAGGATGATTCAAGTTTTCTTACTTCTATGAACGCAACTTGGTATAAACAGTCCGTTTGCATATAATCCCCCATTCAGCGTCATAAGGTAAATTACCTATTCGTACTCTCAATTATCTTATATAAAAAAAATCCTTTTCCTGATTGTTTTGATTTTTCAATCATGCGATAATTATCCGACACTAAAAAACGGTTTTAGAAAAACACCAGTACTATCGCAATTTATATGTCGGCAGTCATTACTGAAAGGAGGTTAATGATATGATGAGTTTTATGGAAAAGGCAGCCATGAAGAGTTTTGACAACCCCGATGAGATCAGAACTTTTCCTAAAGGGAAGCTGGAACTGATCACTGTAGGAGGCAGGAAAATTGGCCGCGCAACGTTTGAGCCCGGCTGGGACTCGTCCACTTGCGTAACGTCTATCATGAGATTTATGAGAAACGATCCTCCGAGTTTTCAATACCATATGTCCGGTACGTTAATGGTATCGATGGATGACGGTACGGAGGTCGAGTGCAGGGCAGGCGATGTGTCTTTGCTGCCGGCAGGGTATGACATAAAGGTAGTTGGAGACGAACCTGTAGTGGTTGTGGACTTCCAGGGTTTCGAACAATAATAGGCGCCGGTATCGTATACCGGGAAACCATCAAAAAAAAGGAGGAAAAGAGTATGCCGGAGACAGAAAAAAGCTTATTTTGTGGGATGAACAGGGCAAAAGACATGGGTAATTTAACCGAAATGGAAAAGAAACATATCCCGACCATCGAATGTCCGGACGAGGTAAAGTCTGGTGTGCCGTTTAAGGTCAAGATATGCGTAGGCGAGCTGCCGCACGTTATGATTGATGGGCACTTTATCCAGTGGATAGAGGTCTATTTTGGGGAAAGTTTTTATGCGAGAGTGGAATTAACGCCTGTAGTCACCCTTCCTGAGTTTACGATTTCCCTGGTAAAAGGCGGAAAACACAGGAAGTCCACGCTGCGTGTGGTGGAAAGATGTAATCTGCACGGCCAGTGGGAGGCGCTGAAAGAAATAACTGTAATCGAGTAATCACCAGGCATCCATCCTTTTTAAAGGATGGATGCCAGCTCCACATCCTGCCCTATTGAAAATCAAGACCCCTTTGTAGTATTATCATATAAATCTAATGAACGGAACAAGGTGGCTTGGCATGTCCATTAAGAATAAACTTATCACCGCAATGCTATTGATGGCGTTAGTTCCCCTTTTGCTGATCGGATTGATTATCTATAACCATTCAAAAAATGCCTTATTTGCCGCCGTTGAAAGCCATCTGAAGGAAACGGCGTCCGTTCAGGCCTCCAGGATTGAAGCGATGGTAGAAAGATATCGGGATATTATGAGAATGCTGGCAAACAGAAAGACATTGAAAGGTCATCTTGACTTATATAACAGGACGGCAGACATAAATGCCCTGAAGTATATCGATGAAGCAATCGGGCAAATAAAAGAAAGTATCCCGCTGTTTCATGAAATATCTGTTCTCGATACCGAAAGAAAGGTTGTCTCCTCCTCTAATGTTTCCTCACTCGGCATGGTAGTTAAAGAAGATGACGTCTTACCCGCTCGATATGAAAATTGCGGCTATGTCGATGTGATAAAAGGTGACGACACAATTCCTGACCTTAGATTTTCCTGCCATCTTAAACACAACAATAAACTTGTGGGTTATGTTACCGCTGTGGTGCATGGCGGCTTTCTCAGTGAGATTACAGGCGACTATTCTAATCTTGGGAAGACCGGTGAAATGGTTTTGGCAAAGAGGGATGAAGACGGAAATGCCTTGTTTATAGTGCCGTTGAGATTTGACAGTAACGCCGCCTTTACCCGTAAAGTATCAAAAGACGATACTTCGGTCCTCATTACTCAGGCATTGCATAGAAACAATAATTTGTTCATAGAATATAAGGATTATAAAGGGGTGCCAGTTTATGGCGTTACCGGTTATTTAGATAATACAAGATGGGGCTTTGTCGTTAAGATGTACAAATCCGAGATGATGGAACCTTTGCTGCTGTTAAGAGATATTCTGATTTATAGTTATATTTTCATAATAGGTGCCTTGGTTGTCGTTGCTATGTTTGTCTCCAGACGCATAACCTCTCCTTTACTCAAACTTACAAATATGGCAGAACATGTAAGTAAGGGTGATTTTTCTCAAAAAATATCATACACATCAAAAGACGAGACAGGTGTTTTAGTCTCGGTGTTTAACCGGATGGTTGATATGCTTGCCATGAGAGACAATGAATTATCTGAACACAGAGAATCTCTCGAAGTCCTTGTTCATCAGCGGACAGACAAACTCAGAGTGGCTAACGAACAGTTGGAAGCCGAAGTTAGTATGCGCAGGACAATGACACGCCGTTTAATGGCATTAAATAATCAGCTGAACAGTCTGGTTAACGCTATCCCCGATTTAATTATATTTAAGGACACGCAGAAAAGATATTTGATAGTTAACAGGGCATTTGAAGAGATAACCGGTTTCAGTAAAGAAGACGCTATTGGGAAAAAAGTGGAGGACATTTTCCCTGCCGATATCGCAGCTACAAGTACATTGGAAGACGAAGCAGTTATTGCCACAAAAAACGCTGTGCGTTCTGCGCTGATATTAAATAAAGGAGACAATAATATACATTTAGATATGATTAACTCCCCAATCATCGATGACTCCGGCAGTCTTTCAGGGATTGTTGTAATAGGCCGGGATATAACGCAGCGAATGGAATTGGAACACCAGTTAATGGAAAGAAACGAGACGCTCGAGGATATTGTAAAACGCCGTACGGCAAAATTAGTTGAAGCTAACGAGAACCTCAGAGAAGAAGTGCAGCAACGTAAAGAAATAGAAAAGCAGCTGGTAAGAGAGAAAAACATCTCCGACGCCGTAATTAACACAATGCCGGGAATTTTATGCCTTTTTGATGAGGCAGGCAGATTATTATTATGGAACAAAAATATGGAAACCATTTCAGGGTACTCATACGACGAAATAGCGGCAAAAAATGTCGTTGAGTTATTTCCCGACAAGCAGAAAGAGACCGTCTATCGCGAAATCAGAGACGCGTTTGTAAACAGGACAGGAGATTTTGAAAAAAATCTCTATAACAAAGGTGGAACGGATATCCCCTTTTATTTTGTCGGTTCGGTAATAGATTTAGATAATCTGTCGTACTTAACGCTTATAGGCATCGATATAACCGAACGTAAAAAAATGGAAGACGAGTTGGTATTATCGAGGGAACGCCTGCGGCTGAACGCGATTTATCTCCAGGAAATGATTGAGGAAGACAGAAAGAAGATAGCAAGAGAACTGCACGACGACATGAGCCAGTCCCTGACGGTATTAAAAATCGAAATCTCCGATATTGGAAAATCAGTCGGCGTCACACTCATAATCAGCGATAAGATCAAAAACTGCACAGGCATCGTCGATGGCATTATCGACAACATGCACAGTCTGGTGATGTCGTTGAGGCCGACAGTCCTCGATGACTTCGGCCTGATAGCCGCCATAGAGTGGCAAATAAATGAACTGCAGAAACGAACGGGGACAGTCTTTGAGTTTGACACTGAGCTTAGCAACACGGAATATTTAGAGAATCTCGACAAAGAATATGCTACTATTTTATATCGTGTCTTTCAGGAATCGGTAACTAACGTTCTGCGCCACGCAGACGCCGAAAAGGTAAGAATAAGGCTGCGTGACGAAGGGGAATCGATTATAATGGAAGTGGAAGACAACGGCAGGGGGATTGACGAGGCCATGATGTATGATTTTAAGTCATTGGGAATAGTAGGGATGAGAGAACGCGTTTCGCTGGTTGGAGGAAAGCTGGATATTAACAAAGGGCCTTCCGGTATTGGGACAAAGATTACCGTATTGATTCCATTAAAGAAAGAGGAGGATTAACTTTTATGATAAAGATTTTGCTGGTTGACGACCATCCCATTGTAAGGTCTGGAATTATTAAAATACTCTCAGGCGACCCTCAGATGGCTGTAATCGCTGAGGCGCAAAACGCCAGGCAGGCACTGGAGACATTAAACGAAAAAACCCCCGATGTAGTTATACTAGACATCACCCTGCCAGATGAGAGCGGCCTTCGTGTGCTGGAAAAGATTAGAGTTAAGTATCCTAAACTGCCCGTTCTTATGCTGAGTATGCATCCCGAGGAACAGTATGCCATGATGTCCTTAAAACTGGGCGCATCCGGATATTTAACAAAGAAGGCCCTGCCGGAAGAACTCATAAAGGCGATAAAGAAAGTAACGACAAGGGGAAGGTATATAACTGAAACTCTGGCTGAGAAACTAGCCGATGGAATGGATGTCAATGTCGAGAAGCTGCCGCATGAGACGTTGTCTTCCAGAGAGTTCCATGTAATGCTAATGATGGCCTCAGGCATCGCCCCTAAGGAAATTGCCGATAAACTCAGCATAAGTGTGAAAACCGTTAATACGTACAGAAACAATATTTTGATAAAGATGAAGTTGAGTAACAATGCAGAGATTATACGGTATGTCTTTAAACACAATCTCATCGCTCAGGACGAGTAGAGAGACTGTTATAAGTCATCAAAGCCGTTAATATAGGTAATTTCCCTATATATTGTACGAATAAACCTATATAGAATCCAGCCCTCTACCGATTGTTTCGTTGTTTTGTTCCTGTCATAATCAATCAGACCTTAGTTTTACAAGAGGCTCATAATATCGTGGCATTTTATAATGCAGTTTATCGGTGGAGGTCAGGATTTATGAACTTAAAAAGTTCAGGCCGTGGCGTGGGTTTATATAAAAGAGATGCCGATCCCTGTACTAATCTTACGTTTGGAGTGATATATGGCATGTCCTTTTTATATTAAAAAAACGTGCACTAAAGGAGCTGAATATAAATATTCTCCGAGTTTCTTTCAGTTGAGGGAATACTGTACATCGGAGAAGGATAGTTTCAAAAAATGTCCCTTCTTCAGATTTGGACACAAAGATACCTGTCCCCCCCAATCGATTGGCGTAAATGGAGGAGGAAGCGAACTGTGAAAACTTATACTTTCGTATTATCTTACTATAAACAGGAGGTCATGCAATGAGAAACTACAATATGAATAACCGGGCGTATTCAGACGAGAGCGCAGGAAAAGAAACACCCAACACTGTTTATGGAGCTCAAAGAGTGTATACACCGAGGGAGATGACTGAGTACGTCCAGTTCAGAATAAACGGCTTCAATGAGAAGGCAAGGAAATTATACGATTTACTGGTAACTGAGAAAAGCATCAGGGATTTTAAAGAGGAGGCTGCGGCCATAACCTTAGTGTTCATGGATAAGGTTAGGGACATTGTTGATGTCTCATCGATACAGTGGGCCTTCGACGATATAAAAAGCAAACCAACAGAGCTGAAAGAGGAGGTCTTGTCCTTTTATAAAGGGATAACCGGCTCATTGAAAAGGACATATTACTCTCTGCTCTGGTTATACATCAGCTATCCGAATACGGTGATAAAGTCAGAGCCCGGCAATGGAGACAGCGCTGCCAATATGACACGTGGTGAAGGGTATGCTGCTACTGAGGGGCAATGATATGAACAAACACAGACGGGCAATTGCCAGCAGCGGAAGAAGAAGAGTCTCACACGAAGACTTTCTGCTTGTACCCGAGAGCTTACCCATCGGGAAGGCAGAGGTTAAATGTTTGAAGTTCAGAGATTGTCCACAGGCGATTATGAACGAGTGTCCGTCTATGTTTCAAAACGCGGAGAGGTGGTGCTGGTTAGCGGCGGGAACTCTAAGCGGACTTAAAGTCCCCGCCACACGTGTGAAGCCTGTGGCCGCATGTTCGCAATGTGACATCTTTATGGCCAAACACAGCATGAGACCTGAAGCATGACTACTATCCGCCCACACCTATTAGTGTTGGATAACGACGGTGATTCCTGCCGGTTGTTCAAATCCAGGCTAAAGAATTGTGAGGTTACTTTGGCCGAAAATTGTTCAGACGCGATGACCATTCTGGCAACATGTAAATCAATCAATATGCTATTGATAGATTATTGCATGATAAATGTAGATGGCATTAATCTGATTCGGACAATAAGAGATAAATACAAGATACTTATTGTTATGATTACAACAGATATCGATTCGGAAAAATTAAAAGCCGCGTCGAGGATAGGTATTTCTTATTATATTAACAGACGTATTATAGATTTTATGCTGATCGAACAGTCATTACAAACTGTATTAGACCGGCATAACTCAAAGAATGAACCCATTAATATCGGCAATTTATTATGCCAAATAGATGACATATATAAAGAAAAACTGAGAGATATGGCGTTGGCTAAAAAAATACAGCAGGAATACCTGATGAATCTTGTCCAATGCCGAAAGACCTTCGCCGAAAGTGGAATGGGCTTTTCTGTCCGCTATCAGGCTCCACTTGAAATTTCCGGTGATTTTTTTTATGCTAAAAACAATGGCAAGGCATATTCTCTTATACTTGGAGATACAGCCGGGCACGGCCTGTCAGCGGCGCTGCAATCCATAAGGATCCATAGCTTTTTGGAAAAAATACAGCCGCCAACACGCCATCCAAGTGAAACAATGGAAACGATCAACACTAAAGCAAAGAATGGAATGGCATTAAACAATAATGAAATATCCAATGCTATTGCGTTAATGATTGCCGTGTTTAATGGAGAAAAAGTATTTATATCCAACGGCGCTCAACCCTATCCATTACTATTATCTAAAAGAAAAGAAATGGTAGAAGAGATGCAAATCGCTGGATTTCCCGTGGGCATTTGTTTATCCAAACAATGGGAAGAGGTTAGTTATGACTGGCAGCCAGGGGATGTTTTTTTGGCTTACACAGATGGTTTAATTGACGCAATGAACCATAAGCAGGAACCGTATGGAAGACAGCGGTTGTTAGACTGTATAGATAAAAATATAGGCAGGACGTGCGACGAATTAGTACAGAATATTATGTATGATGTCGATGTATGGCGGGACGAAGTGCCATTGCCTGACGATATAACGATTGTAGCGGTGGAAAACGTCAATGCTTAAAGAAACCACAATAACAAGTACACTGAAGTCTATGGATGAGTTCTTCGCTTTTTGGCTTGCTGATATTACACTGGATATGCCTGTTGCAATGAAGGAAAAGATGGATACAGCAATATTAGAAATGTTGATGAACGCCAAGGAACATGGCAATAGAGATCAAGCCTGCAAGGCTATTAAAATATCTTTTGATATACAACAAGACTATATAGACATATCGGTTGAAGACGAAGGCGATGGGTTTGATTGCAGAATTCCTGACGAATGTCCGGATATTCAATATCCACGCGGCCGCGGTTTATGGACGCTCAAAAGTATGGAATTTAATCCTCGCTTTAATGACAAGGGAAACCAAATAACGATAACAATTCCACAAAGGAGGACACAATGACCAGGTTTGAGACTACAACAATTCGCTTTTCAGATTTAGCGGATACAATGAAGGTTTCAGAAGTAGAAGCCGTTATCGGCGAAATAGACAACGTCTTAGCCGCGCTCGCAGGCAACCCCGCAGCAAAACTATCAAGGCTCATTATTGATTTCAACAAGGCTACGATGGTAAGTTCGCGGCTTATGGGTAAAATCGGAGAGGCGTCACAGTCGAGGCGCATAGGTGGTGTGGACTTGGTATCTGTTCAGTCAAACGTAATAGACATTGCAAAGCGGTATGGCTTCACTGGCGTCGATTCCAAGATCCGCATATTTCCGATGTACAGAAAAACGGATTTGGAAGTGGTTGAATGACATCTGAAACTATTATAGTGCAAGACAGCTGAATGAGCGGGAAGGTTTATAAAAACAGCGAATTATATAAGTCGTGGCTAAATGGAGGAGGAAATGGATTACACTATTTTGATTGGCGGTGAAGCAGGCCAGGGTCTGCAAACAATAGGCGGGGTTTTAGCGCGGTTATTTTCCCGCATGGGTTACCACGTGTTTTCACACCAGGACTACATGTCCCGCGTAAGGGGCGGGCATAATTTTTACCAGCTGCGATTTGGCGATGAAGAGATATCGTCCTCGAGGGAAAAGGCGCACATTATCGTAGCCCTCGACCTGGCCACAATAGAACTGCACAAAGACAGTCTGGAAGCAAACGGGATAATAGTCTATGACGCCCAGTTCATAAAGAAGACATTTACCGGCCCGGAATATCTGAACGTGCCTTTCGATAAGATAGCAGTCGAAAACGGCGGTGATAAGATAATGTCAAACACAGCCGCTATAGGCGCAGTACTGGGTATGCTCAGAATGGAGATGACCTTGCTCGAGGAAATTATTCACAAGAATCTAAAGAAAAAAGGCAGCGATATGATAAACAAAAACATTATGACTGCGAAGGCTGGGTATAATTACGCGGTCAACGCCTGTACCCAATGCGCCTTTTCCCCGCATATTCAGGACAAAAGCGGGCATATGCTTATCGATACCTCACAGGCGATAGGAGTTGGGGCGACGATGAGCGGCTGTAAGTTTTACTGTGGATATCCTATGACGCCCTCTACGGGAGTAATGAATTACATAGCGTCGAATGCCCACGAGCATTCCATAGTAGTGGAGCAGACGGAGGATGAGATAAGCTCAATAAATATGGCACTTGGGGCGTCTTATGCTGGTGTGAGGGCGATGACAGGAAGTTCAGGCGGGGGTTTTGCCCTGATGGCCGAGGGTGTGTCTCTGGCCGGCATGACGGAGCTGCCTGTTGTAATTACTCTGGCACAGCGTCCCGGGCCTGCCACTGGCCTGCCTACGCGAACGGAACAGGGAGACCTGTTGTTTGTACTCCATGCCGGACATGGCGAATTTCCCCGTGTGGTATTTGCACCGGGAAATCCCGACCAGGGGATTCACCTCACAAACAAGGCGTTTGACCTTGCCGAAAAGTATCAAATTCCAGCCTTTATTATCACCGACCAGTATATAGCCGACGCTCAGTGGACTTATGAATCCATAGATACCGAAGATCTGGTCTATACGGATTACAGGTTGAGAGCTGAGGAAGGGGCTGAAGTGGAGGATGCGTATAAAAGATATGACTTCTCTGAAGGCCCGGTATCTCCTCTGGCAGTGCCAGGCGTCTCAAACCGGCTCGTTGTAGTAGATAGCGACGAACACGACGAGGACGGCCATATGATAGAGGACGCCGAAACGCGTGTGAAAATGGTGCAAAAGAGGGTTTTACAGAAGCACCCTCTAATTCAAAAGGAAATAGACCCTCCCCTTTTCTATGGAAACAACAAACCGGACGTCGTGATAACCGGATGGGGCTCCACCTATGGGATTATAAAAGACGCCATTACGCTGCTTGGCAAAACGCATAACATAGCTATGCTTCATTTCTCTCAGATTTACCCGTTTCCTTTAACCGAAAAGCTCGACTACCTGAAGATACTGTCCGGCGCAAGGGCAACAATCTGTGTAGAAAATAACGCAACCGGCCAGTTTGCATATCTTATGCACGCTGAGACAGGTTATAAGTTCACCCACAATATTAACCATTTTGACGGAAGGCCCTTCTTACTCGATGGTCTGATAGGAGAGATAAATGAATGCGTTAGATCTATATAAAGGCCAGGTACCTGCCTGGTGCCCGGGCTGTGGTAATCTACCTATACTAGAGACGCTCAAAGGTGCCCTTGCCGAACTGGGGATAAGACCTCGCGATATTACAATAGTATCGGGCATAGGGCAGGCGGCTAAACTGCCGCATTATCTGAAGTGCAATACGTTTAACGGCCTGCACGGACGCGCCCTTCCTCCTGCAACGGGCATAAGGCTTGCCAACCACGAAATGCCGGTAATAGTAATATCCGGCGACGGCGACTGTTACGGCGAGGGTGGAAATCACCTTATTCATGCGATAAGAAGAAATATTAACGTTACACTTCTGGTGCATGATAATCAAATATACGGGCTTACAAAAGGCCAGGCCTCCCCAACTACGACACAGGGGGTCGTCACTAAGACACAGCCGTTTGGCGCTAACGCCTCGGAGCTTAATCCTATGTCTATGGCCATTGGACTGGATTGCAGCTTCGTTGCCCGCGGCTACGCCGCCGATACCGCCTTTCTCAAATCTATAATGAAAGAGGCAATAAACCACAAAGGTTTTGCGCTTGTGGATATACTTCAGCCGTGCGTTACATTTAACAAGTTAAACACCTATAAGTGGTACACAGAAAGGGTTTACAGGCTGGACGAATCCTACAATCCTTATGACCGTGTGGGGGCATTTAAACTGGTTGTCGAATCGGCAGATAAAATCCCCACGGGGATTATCTATATAAACAACAACCCGACCTTTGAGGAGCAAATACCGATACTGAAAGAAGTCCCGCTCGTCAAACAGGGTTTTTCCATGAAAGACACGTTAAAAGAACTGGATAAGTTCTTTTAGTTAAATAGTGCCCGGTGCGGTGAGTATTCACTCATGTGAATATAACGACTAAAAAGCAATTTCTAAAGGAGGTAACAATGAAAGGAAGCGAAAAGATTATCGGGCTGTTAAATGAATTACTTGCCGATGAGCTGACGGCGATAAACCAGTATATCGTTCACGCGGAGATGTGCAGTAACTGGGATTACGAACGCCTGCATAAGAGTGTGGAAAAACGCGCCATCGATGAAATGAAACATGCCGTGAAGCTGATTGCCAGAATTCTCTTTCTCGAAGGTATGCCATCGGTCAGCAACTTAAACAAAATTCATATAGGCGCAGATGTGGAAAAACAGCTAAATAACGACCATGACGCCGAAGAAAGTGCTATAATATCATACCGTGCGGCAATAAAGGCCTGCTTCGAACTCGGCGACCATGGCACAAGGGAAATGCTGGAAGATATACTCGAGGACGAGGAAAATCATATCGACCATATCGAGGCCCAGTTAGATCAGGTATCCCATATGGGTGTGGGCACATTCTTGTCGGAACAGATCGAAAAATAGCAGACAGCTATTTAAAAGTTAACGAAACAAGGAGGACATATGAGACATAATAAATTATTAATAGCACTGCTTATGACAGTAGTAATTTACGCTACAGCGAGCACTGCAGGGGCTGACAGCACTGGCAGCACGCTCTTTTTGTCGTACTGCATCTCATGCCACAACACAGTGCCGTCAACTGACCCAACGCTTATCGGCGCCACAGCCACGAAAATAACCAACGCTATGACCAACATTTCCCAGATGCAGGCCAACGCCACTATCCAAACCCTGACATCGGCACAGATCCAGTCGATAGCAGACTACATAGTCGGCAAGGGCCAGTCGTCAAACTGGACAATCGTCGGGGTTGGCGATTTCAATGGCGACGGCAACACGGATATATTATGGCGGGATACGATAAACGGCACAAACTACGTATGGCTGATGAATGGTACAAGCTATAGCAGCGGATTAGCGCTCCCAAGCCTCACAGGAAATACATGGATTGTCTCAGGCGTAGGGGATTTCGACAAGGACGGCAAGGCTGACATCTTATGGCGAAATATCTCAACCGGCGAAAACGTAATATGGCTGATGAACGGTGCGGCCATAAAAGGTTATGCCTCCCTTCCAACACTAAGCGACAGGGACTGGGTAGTGGCTGCGGTAGCGGATTTTAACGGCGACGGCAACAAGGATATCTTATGGCGGCACATGGTTGGTGGTTATAACGTCCTATGGTACTTAAACGGCACCACGTACTCCAGTTATGCTGTCCTGACCCAGTTATCGGATGTGAGTTGGGTAGTAGGTGGAGCTACCGACATGGACAACGACGGGTCGACGGACGTAGTGTGGCGAAATAAGACCAGCGGCTATAACGCGTATTGGGATCTCTACGGGGCTACCCTTATCAACTCATATCTGATGTCTCCCCAGGTGACAGACCAAAACTGGTCAATAGTAGGAGTTGCAAAAACTGCTTCAAACGGTTACGTCAACGTTTATTGGAGAAATCAAATCAGCGGCAGCAATGCAATATTAACAATGAATGGGGCATCGGTCGTAAATTCCGCAGTGCTTCCAACAATCGCGCCGTAGTTTTTATTATCATGGCCTGCCCCATAAAGGGCAGGCCAATTCTCTAAAGCATGAAGGGGGCAGTATGTCCACAAGAACTATCGACCCGGCGGCGGCACCCCAAAACACCCAGTTTGTCTCAATTTCCACAGTAGCCCTCTTCGAAACCATTTCAGCCATTGCCGCGGCAACTGTCTTCTCGCTTGGCATCTTTGTCCTTGCCGCCTGGATGTTTAATATCGGAAACATGGAGATATTTCATTTCAATCCGATAGCGATGAAGCCCAACGCAGCGCTCATGTTAGTCTTAACGGGGTTATCGTTGTGGTTTTTACAGACAAAAAGGGTAAATAGCCGGACTCGGTTTATCTCTAAGGCGTGCGCCCTGATAATTGCTTTAATAGGCTCTCTTACATTGGTTGAATATATTTTTAATCTGGATATCGGCATTGACCAGGCAATGTTTGATGACCTGCCTAATTTGCTTATGACGACACACGCCGGCAGAATGGCGCCGGTTACGGCGGTAACCTTCGTGCTGACCGGGTCTGCGCTGTTTATGATAGACTTAAAAACGCGAAAGGGCTTCTTACCGTCGCAATTTATCGCGATTGTCTGGGGTCTGATTTCTCTGATAAGTTTCATGGGCTATATTTATGATATTACGATGTTGTATGGGAAGTCCTCTGTTACGGCTATGGCGATACACACATCGTTGGCACTTGTGCTGTCATCCATGGGAGTGCTTTTCGTTCGTCCCGGCAATGGTATAATGGCATTTTTTGTTCAGGACGGACTTGGCAGCATAATGGCGCGACGTATCCTGGCTGCCGTCACGCTAACTCCGTTATTGACAGACATAATAATTATTGCGGGTCAGCGCGCGGGCCTTTACGATGTAACGCATACAGAGGCACTTCACACAATGATTGTAACGGGCATAATTGTCGGCATAGTGTTGCGCATGTCCCTGACTTTAAATAAAATAGACTATAAGCAAAGAGAGTCCGAGGCGGAGACGAAAAGCGTGGCAAGTTTCCCCGATGAAAACCCATATCCAGTGATACGTATTGACGGGAAACTTGACGTTCTCTATATGAACAGGTCAAGTAAACCACTATTTACGAGTTTGGGATTTCACAAAAACGGCGATAGTTTGACTGCCGATGAAAAATGGCTCTCCCTGATTGCCAGCTCGTTAGACTCTGGCCATGTGACAGGTGTCGATATCCCCGTAGATGGAAGGGTGTTTCTCTTTACAATTGCGCCCATGCAGAATAAACAATATGTAAACCTTTACGGTTTTGACATTACTGAGCGTAAGCTGGCGGAGAAGGCGCTCATTTACGAAAAAAACAAACTACAAAACATCCTGGACAGTATGCAGGAGGGTATCTTCATCGTAAATCAGGACTTTACAATAGAATACGCAAATCCTGTAGTCGTTCGGGAGTTTGGTTCATATGAAGATATAAAGTGCTACTCGTATTTCTACGGCACTAAGGACAGTTGTCCGTGGTGCAAATACGAGGAGGTATTTCAGGGAAAGACGGTGCGCTGGGAACTTACCATGCCACAGACCGGCAAGACCTACGATATAATTGATACTCCTATAGGAAATCAGGACGGCAGCATTTCTAAACTGGAAATGTTCAGGGATATAACTGACCGGAAGAAGATGGAAAATGACCTACGACTCTTTTCGCAGGCGATAGAAGAGACTATTGACACCGTGCATATTGTCGATATGTCAGGGAAGATAATCTACGCCAACAAGGCTGCCGCCAAACTGACCGGCTATTCCACCGGAGAGAGTATTGGCATGGATGTGGTTAAGATAGCAGCGGATAAGGATTTTTCTGCAAACGTGATAATCCCTGCTATCTATTACAGAGGATCATGGGAAGGCGAGGTTTTATGCGAAAAGAAAGACGGCACTCTCTTTACGGGATGGCTGGCAGCGAGCCGGGTTAATGATAACGACGGCAAGCCAGTTGCGATGATTGGAACTCTGCGCGACATAACATCGAGAAAAGAGATTGAGCAGGCATATCGTCTTGCCGAGGTGAACATGAGGGCACTGATGAATTCCATCACGGAGAGCGTCTGTCTTGTTGATACAAACGGTATATTACTCACGGTAAACGATACGTTCGCAAGACGTTTCAACAGAGAGAGCCGCGAGGTTATCGGAACAAACTTAACGGACATTCTCACTCCAGATGTTTGTGAAGCGAGAAGGGAATACTTCGAGGAAGTCATAAGCACCGGTTTGCCTGTGAACTTCGAGGATGTACGCGATGGAATTAATTTCTCAACCAATATGTATCCTGTTTTAGACGACAACAATAAAGTCAGCGGCATAGCCATATATGCAAGCGATATCACCGTCCGCAAGAAATATGAGAATTATTTGTTGGATTCTATAAGGGAAAAAGAGATGCTCATGCGGGAAGTTCATCATCGTGTCAAGAACAATCTGCAAATAGTCGCCGGACTTATCGGGCTTCAGCTCAATCACGTCACAGATGAGACCTACAAGGCCATGTTTACAGAAACAAGGAACAGGATAAAATCTATCGCCCTGGTTCACGACAAACTCTACAGATCAAAAGGACTTGCCGAGGTAGATTTTAAGAAATACATATCAGAGCTTTCAATCGAACTGTTCAGCTCTTTCGGCGTTGACAAAAAATGTATTGCGTTAGCCATTGACATGGAAAATATAATAATTGGCGTGGATATTGCCGTTCCATGCGGGTTGATTATAAATGAACTCTTTACCAATATCTTAAAGTACGCCTTCCCCGATAGAATGATCGGCGAAATCATCATCTCTGTTCACGCCAATAACGAGGGCAAATTTGAGATGGTAATATCTGACAACGGAGTCGGGTTTCCAGAAAATGTGGATTTCAGAAACACAAAAAGTATGGGCCTTCACATAGTGAATATACTTGTAAAGCAAATCGGAGGGACTATCGAATTAGACAAGACCAACGGAAGTAAGTTTACCATCAACTTTGAAAACCAGAGCAAATAGAAGGCGGACACCCTTCGGGCACAGCCGGAAATTTAAGTATGGTAAAGTAAGCGGCTGAAGCTCTGAGGTAAGCTGGAAAAAGTGGACACCAAAATAGAGTAAAATAAGAAACTCAATGGAGGTGTCAGATGGAAAGGATCCCGAATGGGAAGTACACGAAGGAGTTCAGAGAGGAAGCGGCAAAATTAG